>JACCSM010000203.1 GCA_013698525.1 Rubrobacteraceae bacterium | reverse complement strand
GGCTGGGATACCGATTGCAACTCAGGCAACGTCGGCTGCCTGCTCGGCATCAAGAACGGCCTAGCTAGCATAGACGCCGGTCCAGACTGGCGGGGGCCCGTGGCGGACCAGCTGTACTTACCCACGGCTGACGGTGGTCGTTCCATTACCGACGCCGTGACCGAGACTTACAACATCGTAAACATCGGCCTGGCACTCGCTGGTAAAGAACCGGTAGCTCCCAAGAACGGTGCCCGCTTTCACTTCGAACTGCCGGGCTCCGTGCAGGGTTTCAGGCCCGATGACGACATCTATTTGAAAGGTGCGCTGACCCTGGAGAACGTAGAGGGGCACAGCGAGACCGGACGGCGCACCGTCGCCCTGCGGTACCGGCACCTCGCGTCGGGACGCGTCGCCCGCGTGACCAGCCCCACCTTCGTCCCGCCCGAGGCCATAGACATGACCGGCTACGCCCTGCTGGCCTCGCCCACCCTCTACCCGGGCCAGGAGGTGCGGGCCAGGGTCGTCGCTGATGGCACCACCAAAGGAGCGGTAACGTGCCGACTCTTTATCCGCGCGTACGGTGCAAACGACGAGCTGACCACCACCTGCGGGCCACAGGCGGTCCTTGGAGGTGGAGAGGATCACGAGTTCCAGTGGCGCGTCGACGACACAGGGGGACAGCCCATAGCGCAGGTCGGAGTCGAGATCTCTTCGGACGAAGCGACCAGCGGCACCGTGTACCTGGACTACCTCACCTGGGAGGGCACGCCGGACGTGGAGTTGAGGCGTCCGGCGGAGGGTGGAACCATGTGGCACCGGGCCTGGGTGAACGGAGTTGATCGGTTCGAGCCCCACTGGTCCGAACCCTACCGCCTGATACAGAACCAGGGCAGAGGGCTCCTCATCCAGGGCGCGCGCGAGTGGACCGACTATCAGGTACACGCCACGATCACTCCGCACATGATCGCCCAGGCAGGCCTCGCTGCCCGAGTGCAGGGCATGCGCCGCTACTACGCGCTATTGCTCGGCAAGAACGGCAAGGCTCGGTTGGTGAGAGAGTTGGATGGCGAGAAGGTACTCGCCGAAACGGATTTCCCTTGCGTGCCCGCCGTCACCTACGGGCTCAGCCTACGGGTGAAGGGAAATCGCCTGCAGGCGAGTGTTGACGGAGAGGTTCTCTTTGACCTTGAGGACGACGAGCCACTCCTGCACGGCGGCGCGGTGGCTTTAATCTGCGAGGAGGGCTATATGGCGAGTGACGGCGTCAGAGTGCAGCCGGTTGGATAACTATAAGACAGGGGCAAGAGACATGCGTTGGCTCACAACACCTTTCGGAACCGCCGCAGCCGGACTCACAGCACTCCTGGGCGGAGGTAGCAGTAAAGTCCCTGACAGACGTAGGCCGAGCATGAAGGGAGCCTGAATGCAAACCCGTACAGAAGGCGCCGCTACACAGGTGCCGCGGCAGAAGCGGGGTGTCATCGGACGCTTCGCGAACATGTCGGCGCAGCGCCGCCAGCAAGCGTACTACGCAATTCTGTTCATATTCCCCGGTCTTGCCGTCTACCTGATCTTCATGATCTATCCATTCCTCAACACGATCTACCTCAGCTTTCCGAACTGGAATGGCGTCGCGGAGACCAAAGACTGGGTGGGACTGTCGAACTACGCGAGAATGTTCGGGGATGGAGCAGTTCTCAAGTCGTTCTTCAACAACGTCATTTGGGTGATCCTCGGTACGATCTTACCCGTGGTCATCGGGCTGTTTCTAGCACTCATTCTATGGAGCGGAGCCCGCGGGTCACTCCTCTTCCGGACCCTCTTCTTCCTTCCGTTCATCCTTCCCTTGGTGGTCGTGGGTATCGTGTGGCAGTGGCTCTACAATCCCCTGTTCGGGCCAGTAAACAAGATCCTCGACAGCGTCGGGCTGGACCAACTCAGTCGCGGCTGGCTGGGAGATCCGAACACCGCGCTCTACGCGGTTCTGGTCGCGGGGATCTGGGGAACTTTCGGGTTCGTCGTGGTGGTCCTCCTGGCAGCCCTCCAGAATGTTGACTTAAGCACAGTGGAGGCAGCTATGCTCGACGGTGCCAACTGGTTCCAGCGGGCGCGACACATCATCATCCCCCAGATCGGTCCCCAGCTCACGCTGGTGACGTCCATCACGCTCATAGGAGGCTTCAGCGTCTTCGACCTGATCTTCGTGATGACCGGTGGAGGCCCTGGACACGCTAGCGAGGTGCTCGGCACGTACACGTACAAGGCGGCCTTCGTAC
>JACCSM010000202.1 GCA_013698525.1 Rubrobacteraceae bacterium | reverse complement strand
CGTCGTCGGGGATGAGCTTCCTGTAGTCGTCGCGCAGGGTCAGGATGCAGCTAGGCTCGAGGCCGACGAGCGGGACGCCACGCTCTACGAGGGGCACCAGCAGGTCGAGGTTACGCCTGGCGTTCTTCCTCGCCTCGTCCACGAGCCCCTCAGAGAGCATGGGCCTCCCGCAACAGACGACCTTGGGCAGATATATTCTCGCCCCCGCGGCCGCGAGGAGCCTCACGGCACCCTCCCCGACCTCGGGCCGCTGGTACTCGTTCCAGGTGTCGTTGAACAACGCGACCTCCGCAGGTCCGGTGCCCTGCGGCAGTCCGGGGAAGCGCCTCGAGAAAGTCTTGTTTGCCACGCGCGGCAACGAGCGGCGGGGGTCTATGCCGGCGAGGGCGGCGGCCCGGCGAGCGAGACGGGTTCCTGCGACCGCGTTGTAGGGCGAGGGGATCAGCGCAGCGAGCGCGAGCTGACGGCGGATGTGGCCTGCCGCCTTCTGGCGCAGGGAAAAGCCGTGTACTCTGCCCGTCTGGTAGAGGACTTCGGTCTTCATGCTTGCGACGTCCACGCGGGAGGGGCATTCAGTCTTGCAAGCTTTGCAGCCCACGCAGAGGTCCATGACCTCTTTCATGCGCCGCCCCGTAAGCTCCTCCGGCGGGAGGGTGCCTTCGATCACGGACCTGAGCATGTTGGCCCGCGCCCTCGTGGTGTCCTGCTCGTCGAGGGTGGCCATGTATGAGGGGCACATCGTGCCTCCTGTCCTCTTGCGGCAGAAGCCGCTCCCGTTGCACAGCTCGACGGCCTTGGCGAAGCCGCCCTGATCCCCGAATGAGAGGTTCGTCTTTATAGGGAGACGCTTACGGCCGGGGCCGATGCGGAGCTGCTGGTCCATCCTGGGCGGGGCCACGATCACACCAGGGTTCATCATCCCTCTCGGGTCGAAGAGACGCTTGACGTCTGCGAAGGCGCGCAGGATCTCACCTCCGTACATCTTCTCCATAAACTCCGAACGCGAGAGGCCGTCGCCGTGCTCCCCTGAGATGGATCCGCCGCAGTCGACGACGAGGCCTGCGACCTCCTCGGCGATGCGCCGCATCCGCGATACGCCGTCGGGGTCCGATGTGTCGAGCGCAGGCCTGACGTGCAGGCACCCCACGCTGGCGTGCCCGTAGAAGCAGGCCCAGGTACCGTTCCTCTCGACGATCTCCTCGAAACGGACGACGAACTCCTCCAGCCGATCCGGGGGCACGGCCGCGTCCTCCACAAAAGCGACCGGTTTCTCTTTGTCGGTCGTACCAAGCAAGAGCGGCAGGGTGGACTTGCGGAGCCTGACGGTCTGGCTCATCTCCTCCTTTGCGCGCAACGGTGTCGCAGCCAGCGCCCCGGCCTCACCTGCTAGCTCGTCCAGCTTCGTGAAGATCTCGTCGAGCTCTCGTTGCGTGCCGCTCCACTCCACGACCAGGACGGCCTTAGGGTTGCCCTTGACAAAGCGCGTCGAGTCTTTGTATGCGGGGTTGGCCCTCGCGCGGCCTATCGCCACGTCGTCGAGCAGCTCTATGGCCGATGGTTCCGTCTCGAGGAACCGGACTGTGGCGCAGGCCGCTGCGGAGAGGGAGTCGAACTCGAAAGAGGCCAGGGCGCGGGCCTCGGGGAGCGGATGCAGCCTGAACTCCGCGCGGGTGACCACCGCCAGCGTGCCCTCGGATCCGCACACAAGGCGTGTAAGGTCCAGGGTCTCGGGGTCGACGAGGGCGTCAAGCCCGTAGCCCGAGACGCGACGGATCATCTTCGGGAACCGCCGCCTTATCTCGTCCCCGTAGCGGTCCCCGATCTCCATCGCCCCGCGCAGCAGTCTGGCGAGGGCGTCGGCGTGACGGGCGCGTCCTCTGGCCTCCTCCCTGGCGAGGGGGACAAGCTCGACCGTCTCCCCGGAGGCGAGCACGCAGCGCAGGCCGAGGACCTGATCCGAGGTCATCCCGTAGACGAGCGAGCGCATCCCCGCCGAGTTGTTCCCGACCATACCCCCTAGCGTCGCCACGTCCGAGGTAGATGTATCTGCACCGAACACGAGCCCGTGCGGCTCGACCATCGCGTTGAGCTCGCCCTGCACCAGGCCCGGCTCGACGACGCAACGCCGCTCTTCGAGGTCTATCTCCAACGCCCGACGCATCTCGGAGACGTCGAGGGCCAGCCCTGGGGCCGTCGCCTGCCCCGCGAGGCTCGTGCCCGTACCACGGGGTGTGATCGAGAGTCCCAGCTCGCGGGCCGCCGGGAGGGTGAGTTTTACGTCCTCCTCGGAGCGGGCGGCGACGACGCCAACGGGCTTGCGGAGGTAGATGGAGGCGTCCGTGGACCACATGGCTCGCGAGGCCTCATCCGTACGCAGGTACCCTTCGAGTTCACCGTCGAGGGCGGCGTGGAGTTCCCTTACGTAAGGTTCGGGTTTATCCGGCACGGTCCGTTCAACTTTACATCCAGAGAGGACGTATCGCCAATCAGAGATCCCCTCCTTCTTCGACGAGGCGGTTCAATTCTTTGGCCAGTAGGGCGAGACGGGCCTCTTTTACCAGGGGCACTTCCCTGCGCCGGCGGCGAACGTTGCCAAGGTCTATATCCACGGTGATCAGGGCCTCTTCGTAAACCGGCCCTTCCGCCACGATCATCCCCCAGGGGTCGACGACGTGCGAGTAGCCCCAGAAAACAAGGTTCTCCTGTTGTCCGACACGATTGACGAAGATAACGTAGCTCTCGAGCATGCGGGCGTAGAAGCGGGTGATCCCGCGCCAGTAGCTCTTGGTGTCCAACAACTCGGGATAAGGGTAGGAGCCGCTGTCTGCGGGGATTATGAGCACCTGGGCGCCGTCCTGAACCGCGATGAATGGCAGAAACGTCTGCCAGGCGTCGTTGCAGATCAGCATGGCCATGCGGCCGAACCTGGTGTCGAATGCGCGCATGCTCTGTCCCGGATTGTAGTGCTTTCTCTCTTCGTAGATCCTGTAGTTTGGCAAGTAGAGCTTGCGGTGAAGGTGCCTGAGGACCCCTCCTTCGAGATAGGCCGCGCTGTTGTAAGTCTGGAAGCGCTGCCCCTCCTCGCAAAACCCCACGACCACAGCCATCTCCCCCGCGGCCTCGGCCAGGGAGCTGATGGGCTTGCTGTGCGCCGCGATGGCGACATCGTCGCCGAGCTCTGCCAGCGCGTAGCCGGACAAACTCAGCTCAGGGAAGACGGTGAGGTCAGCGCCCCTGTCCCTCGCCTCCGCCACGACCTCTTTAGCCTTGCGGAGATTCTCTTCTGTGTCGCCGAGGACGGAGTCGATCTGGGCCAGTGCTATCCGCATGGTTCCTCGCTAGCTCTATCGTC
>JACCSM010000200.1 GCA_013698525.1 Rubrobacteraceae bacterium | reverse complement strand
CGTAGAACGTCTCCCATGCACCTTCGAAGTCCTCGGGCTCGACCACCTCGACGCCCTCCCTCGCGGCCTTTCGGACGCCGTAGCGCGTGGACTTCCTCATCTTCGCGAGCAACTCCTCCTCAGGGGGGCTCAGGTCCACGGTGACGGTGGTGTCGAAGTTGAGGGCGTAGCGGGCCTCGTGGAAACCGATTTCCTCTAGCAGGGCTTTCACATCAACGCTTCGTCCGGGGACTTCGGGTTCGATCTTGAGGGTATGCGCACCCGCTTCTCCGGCCACATCGGCCACGCCCCTGAAGAAGGCCCTGACGGCCTCCTCGTCTTCCCAGGGCAACCAGGGACCTTTGGAGCAGTACATCAGGAAGCCGGGGACGGGCATGGTGTTATAGGCGAGGAACTGCCCTGCCCCGGCCACCTCGCCGCCCCTCTCGAGCACCAGGCGCAGAGGCCTCCACCCGTAGCGCCGTTTGAACTCGCCCCACGCGTGGCTCTGCAGGACGTGCCCGCCCCCCGGCGAGTTGCGGAGCCAGCCGTCCCACCCTGACGGGGCGACGTCACTGACCTCCCTCACCGTGTACGGCGCGGTGGTGCTCGCCGGGGGGCGGTTCACGTTCGGACCCTCACGTGGTCTGGACATCCATCTACCACACTAGCCTGGTACGCTGGATTCCCTTCCAGGTCTTGAGAGTTCTCTCTGGCCGCCCAAGACGTCCTCGGGCCTGCCGCCGGCACGCAGGAGGTGCGCCCCGCCCCGCCAGAGTAGCACTTCGGCGGGCGTGGGATGGCTCAGGAAGCCCAGGTTGGACGCCGAGAAACCGTAAGCCCCGCTGTAGAAGACACCGATCAGATCCCCGGCCTCGGGGGCGGCCAGGGGGATGTTGCTACCGAACGTATCGAGCGGCGTGCAGCAGGGGCCAGCCACCGCAACGCCCTCCTCAGGCACCCCGTTCATGCGGGTAAGGTTGAGTAGCGGATAGGCCTTTCTGAACACCTGGCCCATGTTTCCCGTCGCCGTGAGGTGGTGGTTCATGCCGCCGTCCGTGACGACGAAGGTCTTGCCCCTCGTCTCCTTCACGTCAACGACCCTGGTGACGTAGACGCCGGCGTCGGCCACCAGGTAGCGCCCCAACTCGAATAGGAAACGGCACCCTTCGAGACGCGGGTCCTTGCGATAGGAGGAGAGCAGGTCGCGGAAGCCTTCGGCGAAGCCGTCAAGGTCGAACTCGGTCATCTTCTCGAAGTAGGGGACCCCGAAGCCGCCGCCGAAGTCGATCATCTCGAGGGGATGACCGGCGAGGTCTGCCGCCTCCTGCGAGATCTCCAGTATGTTGCGGCAGTGCTCGAGTAGGGGTCCGACCTCGAAGACCTGGGTCGCCGTGTAGACGTGGACGCCGCGCAGGGCGAGTTCGGGGTGGGACAGCGTTCTGTGTACCGCCTCCCCGAGCTCCGCCTGGTCCATGCCGAATTGCCCGACTGTCCCGCCCATGCGCATCCCGGAGCCCATCAGCTGGGCAGCGGGGTTGATCCTGAGTCCCACCCCGATGCGCTTGCCCATCCCGCGGGCCGTACGGGCGAGGCGGTCGATCTCATTCAGAGACTCGACGTTGACGGCGAAGATGCTCTCCATGATGGCGCGTCTGAGCTCGTCGTCGGTCTTACCTGGACCCGCGAAGACGATGTCTTCGGGCTCGAAGCCTGCCGCCAGCGCCACCGCCAGTTCCCCCGAGGAGGCGACCTCGGCCCCCGCCTCCCGCTCCGAGGCTATTAGTTGGCAGACCCCGAGGCTCGGGTTCGCCTTCACCGAGTAGGAGACCTCCGTACCCAGGGCCTCCCTGACACGGCTGACCCTCTCCGAGATCATCTCCCCGTGGTAGAGGTAGAAGGGCGTCCCGTACTCCTGCGCCAGCCCGGAGATGGGGACGCCGGATGGGGCGAACTCGCCCCCGCTCTCTCCGCCGAAGCGTCCGGCCAGGTCGTTGGCCTTATCCGTTTGAGTAAGCACTGCTTATCCCCTTGCGGTCGATCTTGCCCGAACCCGTCTTGGGCAGCTCGTCCCTGACGAGTATCTCCTTGGGCACCATGTAGGGCGGCCCGTTGTTTATAGCGTACTCCCTGACCCTGTCCACGGCCCCTTCCTCGCTGCCGTTCCTCAGGGAGATTACGGCGATCACGTCCTGCCCGACGGCAGGATTCTCGACCCCGAAAGCGCAGGCCTCGTGCACGAGCCCGGAGCCGAGGAGGAGGTTCTCGACTTCCTCGGGGCTCAGGCGGTAGCCCTGGTTCTTTATCATGGCGTCCTCGCGTCCGAGGAAGTACAGGTACCCCTCCTCGTCCCGCTCTACGGTGTCCCCGGAGTAGACGACCCGCTCGACGTCCAGCAGCTCCGGCGGGGCGAGGGGGTTCGGGCGGTAGGCCCTGTTTGTCGCCTCCTCGTTGCCCCAGTAGCCCATCGCCACGGTGGGGCCGCGGTGGACGAGCTCGCCAGGCTCGCCTGGTGCCGCCTCTTTGCCTTCCCTGGTTATCACCAGGATCTCGGTGTTCGGTATAGCCTTGCCGATGCAGTTGCCTTGCTCTGGGGAGGAACGGTGGATCTCCTCGGGCGAGAGGTACGTCGAGCGGAACGCCTCCGTCAGCCCGTACATGAGGAAGATCCTGGTCCCAGAGGGCTCGAGCAGGGCCCTGAGCTCGTCGAGGTTGGCCTGGGGTATCCGCCCTCCTGTGTTGGCGAGGTAGCGCAGGTGCGCGAGTGGCTTCTCCCTGATGGACCTGGCGCCCCGGATCAGGAGCGCCCACAGGGGCGGTACGCCAGTCAGGCCGGTGATCTCGTGTCGCCTGAGCGCCTTCAACAGGTCCCCCGGCAGCCTGGAACGGAGCAGGTAAAGGGTCGCCCCGACCCGCAGGGAGGTCGTGAACTGGCTCATCCCTGCGTCGAAGTTCAGGGGGAGCGCGGAGAGGATGTGGTCTTCTGGCGTGTTCTTTAGGTACGTCGAGACGATCTGGGCCCCTACCACCACGTTGCGCTGGCTCGTCGCGACGCCCTTGGGCATCCCCGTGGATCCCGAGGTGTAGAGTATGGTTCCGAGATCCGACTCGGAGACCTTCCTGTCCTCCTTGCGGCCTTCGCCCTCCATGGCCCCAGCGACGTCCACGTATGACCTGGCGGCGTGTCCTTCTGGCTTCGAGCCCCTGTAGAAGGCCGTCTCGACAGTCTTCGGCTGGAGTTCCTCGAGCTTCGGGGTGTCCCCGATCATGACCCTGATGTCACAGTCGTCTACGAGATACTCGACCTGCGGAGCTTTGAACAGGGGGTTCACGTTGACGTAGGCTGCGCCAATGCGCGAGGCGGCTAGCATCGCCACAATAGCCTCCCAGGACTTCTCCATGTAGACGCCTACACGGTCGCCCCTCCCTACGCCAGCCTCGGCGAGGGTCGCGCCGAGGGCGGCGCTCTCACGCTCCAGGTCCTCGTAGGTGTACTTGGCATCGCCATCCACAACAGCCGTTTTCTGCGGGTCGCGCGCCACGGAGTTGTACAGCAGATCGTGGAGCGTGAATTCCGGACGCGATCTCACGCCGCTTTGCTCTCCACGAGCCTGGCGATGGCCTCGACGGAGCCGAAGTTCTCCTCGTCGAACTCCTCGTCCTCTACGACGATACCGAACGTGTCCTCGAGGAACACGACGAGTTCGACGGTCTGCAGCGACGTCATGACGCCGTTGTCTATGAGCGGCTCGTCGTTCGGGACGTCGCGTCCGCCCGTCACGTTCTCCTGGAGCCATCCGCGTATGGCGGCCCTCGCATCTCCGTTGCTAGAAACCATTTTTTGAGCCTCCTTATCTGAGCCAGAAGCCTGCTTCGCCGTCGCCGAAAGACAGCGACCAGTTGATGAGGTCGCCCGTCGTCTCGTGCAGGCCGCTATCCGTGAACTTGACCAGCAGCTTGTGGCGTCTTCCCCTGCGGAAGAAGAAGCCCAGACGCCACAGGTCGGTGGACCTCGGCGAAGAGGGCGACTCCACGAACCTGTACCTTATTATCTGTACACCCATCCGCCTGAAGGAACGTACCGTCTCGCGGAGCAAGGCCAGCACGACGTCCTGACGCCCAGGAAGCGTCGTCAGGTCGAGAATATAGCCGTCTTGACCGTGAAAGGCAGCTTTGAGCACGGCGTAGCCGAGCATACTCCCTCCTGACCTCACCCCGAGCACCGTCACCGGTGCCTGGGGAGAGCCATGACCATAACGCCAGCGCAAGAACGCCGCATCCTTCTCCGCCAGGCAGGGCACCACCGCGGCGACCCTCTCGAACAAGTCGTCGAAGGAATCGTCGAACCCGTCGAGCACCTCGGCCTCGAGGTCTCCCCCGAGGCCGCTGCCCAGTGCCTCGTCCACGGCCTGCAGTCCTCTGTTCATCAGCCCCTGGAGCGGGCGCGGAATCGGCGCGCGCCTGCGCGGGGCCGGCGGCGCGACGTGTTCCTCCACCTCATGCGCCTCGGCGCCGGGCCTGTCGGTGAATCCGCGGGCGGGCGCGAACTGCTGCGGAAGTTTGAGGAGCCTCCTCAACGGCGCCGGGACGGAGGGCATGGGTAGCCGCGAGACATTCATCAGCTTCGCCGCGTACTGCAGGTCGCCGACCATCTCGGCCCCTAGCCGCGTCTCGACGCTTATCACCGCCGGCACCATGTCGCAGACCACGCAGTTCTCGATTGAACGGAAAAAGGCCCGCATCAGCATGATGGCCTGGAAACCGTGCTGGGGGAGCACCATGTAGTCCCCCGGCGTGTGGGCGACGACCCGCTGGCCGTCGATCCTGTAGAACTGCGGGAACGCCGTCAAGTGGCCGACGACTTCTCCCTCTTCCGTCACAGCGACCCAACGATACATCTTGCCTGAGAGCGGGTGTTCCTGATACCAGCGGTAGAGGGCGGAGTAGTAGTCCACGTCGTGCACCTCGGGGAAATCCGGATACGAGAGGATGCGCAACTGCGCGATCTTGTCTTCCAGCTCTGGGCTCTCGACAGGCTTCACCGCC
>JACCSM010000188.1 GCA_013698525.1 Rubrobacteraceae bacterium | reverse complement strand
TTCCTCCTGGGAGGAAGGCGATGCCCGTGGCCGCCCCGATCTCCGGCGTCGAGGTGAAGCTCTGGCCGTGCTCGGATACGAGCAGCGCCGCCTCGGGCGAATTCAGGAACTCCGGCTCGGCCGAGGTCGTCGGCGTGTTGCGCTGCGAGGCCCTCGGCGCGGCGATGGCCTCAGGGAGGGTCATGCCGAAGTCCAGATCGTTGACGAGTACTTGCAGCACGGTCGTGATGATCGTCGACCCTCCGGGAGAACCGAGGGCAACCACCGGGGCGCTGTTGTCCGTGACTATCGTCGGGCTGATGCTGCTCCTCGGGCGCTTTCCGCCGTCAGGGGAGTTGGCGAGTCCAGGCACCGGCTCGAAGTCCGTGAGCTCGTTGTTGAGGATGAACCCGTGGCGTGGGACCGTGATCGCGCTCCCTCCCGTCTGCTCGATGGTGAAGGTGTAGGACACTATGTTGCCCCACTTGTCCGAGACGGTAAGATGGGTGGTCGATGGCCCTTCGGTGGCCGTGGAGAGGCTTACGCTGCCGTTGCCGCCTGACCCGTCGTAGGGATAGGGGTTCCCCGGTTCGACCGGGCTCTTCGCCGCCTGGCCCGTAATGAGCGCCCGGCGCTCCGTGGCGAAGTCTTTGGAGAGCAGGCCCTTGAGCGGCACGTAGACGTAGGCGGGATCTCCGAGGTAGGCGCCCCTGTCGGCGTAGGCGTAGCGCGAGGCCTCGAGGTAGTAGTGGAGCGCGTCATCGCGGGGGAGGGTCGCCATCGAATATCCCTCGAGGATGTTGAGCGTCTCACCAACCGTCGACCCGCCCGAGGAAGGCGGCCCCATCCCGTACACCTGCAAGCCCCGGTAGGTGCTGACGGTCGGGGCGCGTTCGAGGGAGCGGTAGCCGGAGAGGTCGGTCGTGGTCATGAGGCCGGGACGCACCTCGCGCGTCGATCCGTCCACGACCGGCGGGTTTTGCACCGTGTCGACGATGGCCCTGGCGGTCCTGCCCGAGTAGAAGGCAGAGCCGCCACCGTCGGCGATGCGGCTGTAGGTGGCCGCGAGGTCGGGGTTGCGGAACGTCGAGCCGACGGCGGGCGCGTTTCCTTTCCTCAAGAACGTCTCGCGCGTCGAGGTGAAGTCCCGGAAACGGTCCAGGTTGTCCAGTGTCTGCTGGCGATAGGTCTGGTCTACGGTGAAGCCGCTGGCGGCGAGCCTGATGGAGGGTTGCAAGAGCTCCGAGAGGGGCTTCGTCCCGAACCTGCCTAGCGCCTGCTCCCAGCCGCGGATCGTCCCTGGTACGCCGACACCGAGGCCACTCGTGACACGCTCGTCGAAGGGGATCGGCTCTCCCGTGTCAGGGTCTATAAAGCTGTCAGGCTCGAAGGCCGCCGGGGCCGTCTCGCGGCTGTCGATGGTCGAGACGCTCCCGGCTTCGGCGTCGTAGACGACCATGAAGCCGCCACCTCCGATGCCGCACGAATACGGCTCGGTGATGCCAAGGGTAGCGGCCGTGGCGACCGCGGCATCGGTCGCGTTCCCACCTTCTCTGAGGACCTGCATCCCCACCCGAGATGCGGCGAGATCCACCGTGGCCACGGCGCCGCCCGTTCCTGTCGCGGTCGGCTGCTTGGGCGTCTCCACAGTAGGCGCACCCGAAGCGGGGTGCGCAAGGCCAAAAGCGGCTACCAGAAGCACTAGTGTCAGCAGGCGTGCGAGTGAACGATTCATGTACCCTTCCTTGGTCAAAGTCGCCGCGTATGTCGGAGCGTCGGTCTCAGTGCAGACTCTTCCCCACGCCACCCATAGTAGCCACTTCCCGGCGGGGCTTCAATGCCTTGCGGGCCGGGGCCCGCCTCAAAGCCCTTCCAGGCGCCGCAAGGCCGCTGGCGGCTCTCCCACCAACACTTGCAACACAAAAATATTCGGGCCGACGAAGCCGCTCCTGTAAAGAGTCGGCGATCATCAGCCCGTGCGACAAACGCTGATCGTGCCACAACGCCAGCGTTCGAGGCTAGTTGTAGACCTTCCTCTTCATCGCTTCCCTACCTCCTTGACGAGGTACAACGACACATCAATATTGTAGCACATATTACTAGAACGGGGCAGCGCTCCTAATGGTGGCTACGCATTCCTCTGTTTTGTTCTACCCTTAGAGATCAAGGGAACCGAAAGAGAAGAGGGAGCTATGATGGATAGGGAGAGGACCGGCGCCTCGGACTCGCAAGGAAAAATCCCGGAGGCCTGGATCGGCCAGGAGGTGATGCTCGAGACTACAGAGTCACTCTCGAGCGATCTGCGCGCCGCAGCCCCTGTGTACCTGGAGGATGTCAACGATAGGGGAGTCGTCATGCTTGTGACGCGTCATCACGATCAAAGCCAGTTCTCCCGCTACTTCTATCCCTGGAGCGTGATTGGCTGGATACGCCTTGCCGAGGAGGACGAACGCTCATAGCCAGATCGACCACCTCGTCTCTCGCGGCGGTGGGGCGGACGCCGCCGCTTTCTCGATCGCCGCGCTCGCGAGCCGCCTCAGAGACAGTGTTGCCCGCGGCATCGGTGGCGCACACCTCGAAGGTGTGGGAGCCGCTGACCAAACCGGTGTACCTTGTCGGCGACACACAGGCGCTGAAGGCGGCGGAATCGAGCTTGCACTCGGAGATAGCGTTTGGCTCCGAGGAGAAAGTGAACGTTGCGTCCTTCCGCTTCGCGGTTCCCTAGGGCCCGAAGAGGCCGATGGTGGTCTCTGGCAGCGTGGTGTCAGTGGGT
>JACCSM010000162.1 GCA_013698525.1 Rubrobacteraceae bacterium | reverse complement strand
TGCTTCTGCGGGTAGATGCCAACCCATTTCAACCGCTCGACCTCGCCTGGGACATCGTCCATGGCTGATAGGTCCTTCGAGTAGATGTCTATTATCGCCCCATGCACCTCGAAGGGATGGCGCTCCTGCTTGATCTTCTCGACCTTGTTCAGGGTCTGGTCATTCTTGAGGAATCTCATGTTGTAGAACCTGCTCTCTTGACGAGAGAATCTCTGAAATTCAGGCGCCCGCGCGGCTGATCTTGCCGCCTTCGACGTGGATGCCGCACTCGGTCTTGTCGATTCCGGCCCACCGGCCGGCCCTGGGATCCTCGTCGTGGTGCACGGGCCTCGTCTGCGGCTCGCAACCGATGCTCTTGTAGCCCTGATGCAGGAGCGGGTTGACGGGCACGTTGTTCGCCCTCACGTAATCCCACACCTGCGCTTCCGTCCAGTCAGGCATGGGCGCTATCTTGGCGGCCTCGTAGCGCTCCTCCCAGGCGACAACCTTCGTGCTTGCCCTCTGCAGGGTCTGCTCCCTGCGAATGCCGGTCATCCAGGCGTCGTAGCGGTTCAGGGCCTTTTGCAGGGGTTCGATCTTGCGGATCTGGCAGCAGAGGTTCGGGATGCAGGTGCGCATCTGCTCGCCGTAGATCTCTACCTGCTCCTCGATCGTAAGCTCAGGCTTCAAGACCTCGACAGGCAGCTTGTAACGCCGCATGACCTCCTCGCGGAACTCGGCCGTCTCTTTGAAGATAAAGCCCGTGTCGATGGTGAGGACGGTGACCTTGTCTGTGACCTTGGAGATCATGTCGAGAAGCGCCATCCCCTCGCCTCCGCCGAACGAAGCCGAGAGAGCCAAACCCTCACCGTAAGTCGCGACAGCCCACTCTATTACCTCCCGCGGGTCGGCACCCTCCAGTAGGTCGGACTCCCGCTCGAGCGCCTCCAGACCGGGTAATATTCTGTCGTTGTGCTTCGAACGCAGGGATTCGTGCATCGCGCGATCCTCCAGTGTAAATCGTGTAATCGAAAGTCAAGGGTTCAGATCAAGTGCACGCACTACATCGCGCGCCCGCGCGAGTGGCAAAAGACGTTCGCCCCGTCGCATGACCCTGCGTACCGTGTAACTCCATGCGCCGGATAGTAAGCGCCGAACAGCAATACGTCAACAAAATTCCGATAAATTTCGTCGGGATTAAACAAATTCCGCCCCTTTCCGGGAATAAGGGGCCCTGCCTGGCTGGTTATTCTCCCTCTTTGGCGCCCTTCGGTTCGGGATCGACCCCGTCATGCCTCATGGCGCGTCCGTAGAGCAGGAGGGTCGGTGAGAGGACGAGGGCTGCGACCGTCAGGGCCGGCCTGACGCCGAAGACGTTGCCTATGACCCCGATCACGGGTCCGGCCGAGGCTTCGCCCAGGGCGCCTGACTGGCTGCTCATCGAGATCACGGTAGCCCGCACGCCGGGATCGAGTCCCTCGTTGATCCAGGTCAGATAGACCGGCTCTGCGACCCTGCGAACCAGGGTGGCGAACCAGAACGTCCCTAGCGCGAACGCGAAGCTGCCGGCCAGCGCAAAAGCGAGCATCCCTGCCATGGTGAGCGCGTCGAGCGCGAGAAGCAGCCGCGCGGCGACGGCAGGTCTGCCCACGTCGAGGTTGCGGGCCACGATACCTGCCGCCACGTAGCTGAGCACGAGCCCTCCGGCCCCTATCACACCGAACCACACCACGGGGTCGAGGCCGCCGATGGAAGGTAGTCCCACCACGTCCAGGAACTGCTTGGGGTTGAGCCGGTCGAAGCCTTCCTCGGACATGCCGGAGAACAGGGCAGCGGCGAGAAGCATCAGGAGGATCGGCCTGGAGCGGACGAGCCGCACGCCGCCGCGCGCCGTGGTAGCCGCGTGCTGCAGCGAGGAGCGGCCCTCGCGCAGGGAGGGACGGAAGTTTATCTCAGGCATCGTGAGGACGAGCGCGAGACCGAGCGCGATGGTCAGGACGCCGCCGACGATGAGCGGCAGGTTCAGCGCGACAAGACCGAGCAGCACGCTCGCGGGGATGCCGACGAACGAGCCGATGTAGTCGGCCTGCTCGCCGCGCAGGTACACCCGTCCCAGGTCTCGATCCGGGTCTTCGTCCGCGATCCAGGCCTCGAGTGCGCCGCTGATGAACGTGTACCCGACACCCCACACCGCCTGGGCGGCGAGCACGGCTGCGAACTCGGGGATCGCACCCTCCAGGGCGAAACCAAAACCCATCAGTATGCAACCCGTAATGACCGACCGTCGCCGGCCGTAGGTGTCGGCAAACACGCCCGTCGGGACCTCGAAGAGGAAGACCGCGACCTCGAGCGCCGTCCCCAGCAACACCAGCCGCAGTGGGTCGAGATGCACGACCTCGATCCTGTAGACAGCTGCCACGGTGGCCCACAGCGTGAAGAACAGCGCGAACGACCCCTTGATACCGAGGTAGATCGGATAGGCTCTCAGGTTGTTCACGTTAGACCCGCTTTCTCGATACGCGCCCGGGGGAAGGGTGTGACCTTCTGGATAGCGTTCCGATCCGACAGACACTGGCGAGCGACGGCCTTCGGAATGGGACGTTGCGGAGGTACGGCAGAGCGAGCGAGAACCGCGAGTCCTGCGGTCCTACCGTTCGGTCTCCGCCGTCTAGCGAGGAATTAGCACACGTTGATCGTACCTCAAACCTTACGACAGCGTCAACAAACGCCGTGTCAGCATTTCAGCTTGTCATACCGAGTCCGCTTGAAGAGGACTGCGTTCGGGCTGCGGGTACACAGCGGCTCTCCCTTATACGTCATTTCCGCGAAAGCGGGAACCCATTACCACAAGGAGCAAGAGGAGTAGCAGTCGCGTGGGCGATGGCTGGCTCCATCGTAGCGTTGGCATTCACCCGGACTTGGCATCAGTAACCGCGCGTAAGACCTGGCTGATGAGCTGACAAGCGGAGCCCGGAGGGCGCAGCGTGCTGAAGTGCTGACAAGCCGCCGCAGGCGGCGTGCTGAATTGCTGAATTAGCGGAACATGTCCCTCTCAGGCGGCATGAGGAGCTCTCGGGCGTTGCCCGAAGTGGGTGAGTACGAATACCCCCGCACGATGGCCAGCGGGATTCCGTCGGTCTTGCCCATTACCAGCTCGGCGGCGGCGGCGAGCTCGTCGGCCACGGCGAGTACGCTCGCCTCTATAGGGTAGCCGTGCGGGTCTCGTAGCCCCCTGTAGTCCGCGACGGGGTCCATGCCTGCAACACCGATGGCGACGTCTGTTATACCGTGCCGCCAGGCACGCCCGAACGAGTCAGATACCACCACGGCCACTTCGACGCCTGGGTCTTCGGCGAGCGCGTCGCCGAGCCTCGCCGCGGAGGCATCAGGGTCTAAGGGAAGCAGGCAGACGGTGTCGTCGCCGGGGACGTTCGAGGCGTCTACGCCAGCGTTGGCGCAAACGAAGCCGTGGTGGGTCTCCGAGATGATGATGCCGCGGTCCATGCGTACGATGCGGCGGCTCTCTCTCAACACGACCTCGATCTGGCGCGGGTCCTTCCCGTAGCGCGCCGCGTAACCCTTAGCGAGCGTGGAGGGCTCGACCGTGCGAAGGTCGACCAGACGGCCCTCGGCCTTGCTGACGATCTTGTGCGTCACGACGAGCACGTCGTGGGGACGCAGGTCCCTCGCTACCGCGCCCGAGATCATACAGTTCAGGTCGTCGCCCGGGCGGACCTCGGGGAAGTTCTCGAGGCCCAGTACCTTGATCCCCTTCACTGGCGCGCCACTCCGGGCTTGCCGAGGCTGGCTAGGTCTCCCGCCGTGTCGAGGTCGAAAGCTACGTGGGGCCGCTCACAGACCCTGACGGCGAGGCCGCGCCTGCGGGCAGCCCCAAGATGTGCCTCGAAGCTGTCAGCCCCGAAGGCGAAGGGTAGGACGTCGGGGGGTTGGATCAGGAGCGCGTTCGTACCCGAAAGGGCCCCGTCGGGAGAGATGACGGCCGAAGACCCCTCCCCCGCCTCCTGCAGTACCGCCAGCACGTCCTCTGCGTCGAGGAGCGGGAGGTCTGCGGGGAGCACGAGGAGCGTCGAGGCACCGAGTTCCAGCGCCCTTCGTCGTCCCTCTTCGAGGGCGGGGTTGAGCCCGCGGCTCTCCTGGACGAGCGGTGTTGCGCCGCGTCTCTTTGCTTCTTCCAGAACCATTCTGTCGGGGCTGACCACGCAGACGTCCACGATCCCGGCCTCCAGGATCGCGCGCACGACACGGCCCATCATGTACAGGGTGAGCCCTGCCCTGGCTCCGGGATCGAGGACCGGTGCCAGGCGGCTCTTGGTGCCCCACAGGTCTTTGACCGGCACGACTGCGTACACGCCGGTAGCCTCGCTCAATGCGCCACCATCCCCGCACCGAACTCGAGCGTCTCCGAGGCGAGGCGCGCCCGGTCTTCGGCGTCGCGCATCACCGACTCGGTCGCGAGGACGCGCATCCCGATGGCCTCGATGCCGGCCCGCTCCCTCTCGTCGATCCGGTCGATGACCATCCCGTCAACCAGGCCTTCGTACATCCTGGCTACACCCGTAGAGGAGACCTCGCGGCCGAGCGAGGCGAGCATCCTGTCCGCCGGACCTTTGAGCGCCCGTCCGCCGACGATCGGGCTGACGGCGACCTTCGGGGCGGAGGACGAGGTCAGGGCCTCCATCATCCCGGGCAGGGCCAGGATCGGGCGGACGCTAACGACGGGATTCGACGGACACAAGACGATGGCGTCGGCACCGCTAATCGCCGCAAGGACACCTTCCGTAGGCCTGGCCTCCTCGATACCGCGCAGCTCGATCCCGAACACCTCGTCTCTCTGCCCACGGCGCACGAAGTATTCCTGGAACTCGAGGCGGCCCTCCTGAGTTTCGAGCACCGTCGCAACAGGATCGTCGCTCATCGGCAGCACGGCGCTCTCCACGCCCAGAGCAGCGGACAGCCTGGCCGTGACTTCCGTCAACGTCTCTCCGGAGCGCATACGGGACGTTCTGAGTACGTGGGTCGCGAAGTCCCTATCGCCAAGCTTGAACCAGGCTTCCTCACCGAAGTGTTCGAGCATGTTTAATGTCTCGAAGGACTCGCCTGCGATGCCCCAGCCGGTCTCGGGATTGGAGATCCCGGCTAGCGTGTACATGACCGTGTCGACGTCGGGGCAGATGTGCAGCCCCCAGAGGTCGAAGTCGTCGGCGGTATTCACTACTATCGTGAGATCCCCCGGTGACAGCACGTCCTGCAAACCACTCGCAAGCTTCGCGCCGCCAACTCCGCCGGCGAGCGCGCAGACTTTCATCGCACTCCCGACATGGAGCGACCTCTTCTAGTCGGCCGCGACATCGTTACCATCGGAATCCCCGAGTGCGTAGGTCGTGAGGGCGAGGGAGCTGAGGGCGTCGGTGATCCTGCCGTCCATCACCATGGCGACGGCCTCGCGCACGGGGACGCGTCGCACGCCGATGACCTCGGTCCCTTCTGGTCTCTGTTCCCCTGGTACGAGACCTGTGGCGAGAAACCACACAGCATACTCGTCGGCGACCGAGTTGGAGAGGTAAGCCTCCCCGAGCATCCGCCAGTTCCTGGCTTCGAGGCCAGTCTCCTCCCTGAGCTCGCGCTGGGCTGCACGCAGGGGTTCCTCGTCCGCAGGGCAGCCGCCCTCGGGGATCTCCCACGAGTAGCGTTCGAGGGGATAGCGGTACTGGCCCACGAGGTAGACGTGATCCTGCTCCACCGGCAGGACGCCGACGGCGGTGTTCTTGTAGTGGACGACGCCGTAGATACCAGGCTCGCCGTCAGGCCTTATCACGCTGTCCTCGCGGACCGAGATCCAGGGGTTCTCGTAGACGTTCCTCGAACCTAGCGTCCGCCACGGGCTCCGTGTCTCGTCCCGCCTCAAGGTCCCTCCAGGCCAGCACCGCTGAAGATCTCGGCGAAGCGCCGGTCCAGTCGCCTGAGGAGCGTCGCTGGTAGGGTGAGGCCGCGGCTCTCCCCGAGCGACGACATCAGCTCCCTCCCCCACCCCCAGGCAGAGAGATACGCCTGCTGCAGCTCATCCCTGTCCAGGCTGGCGGTGCAGGCCACGTACCTGGCGTAGGAGGTCTCGGAGATCTCCGTCTCCAAAAACTTCGAGGAGTTGAACCAGTGCAACGTCGACCCCTCGAGCACCCTGACCATCTGTAACAGGCGGTCGCGCACGATCCCGAGGAGGTCCAGCGAACGCGCCAGCTCGCCCCTGGCGAAAAGGTTCGAGCCGAAGACGAACCAGTTCACGAAGCAGTCGCAGACGAACCGTATCTGCCCCAGCGTGTCGCGCTCCGGGGGCGGACCGACGATCTCTCTCAGGCGCGGGACAAGCTCTCCGGTGCGGTCGAGGACGAGGGTGTCTTCGAGCGAGGGAAGCCAGTCTGCGTCTCTCATCGACTCGCCTACGACCCTCTCGATCTCCGAGGCGCGGTCGAAGTGGAACTCGCCCCTTACGAGGTTCTCGAAGATCGCCGTCCCGTTGCCGTACTCGTTCACGAAATACAGCCCGACGGGTGAGATCCTGGAGACCCACTCCTCCTGGTCGAGGCCCTCGAGATCCTCATCCCTGAAAAAGAGGATGAACTCGATGTCCGAGAACCCATCCCCCTCGCCCTGGGCGAAGGATCCGTACATCATCGCCGCAGCGAGGCGTTCATCCTCCCTGCAGACGCGGCGCGTGCGTTCGATCATGGCTTCCTGCTGGAGCATCGTCCTCCGTACTATCCGTCCCTGTATCCGGGCTGCTATCTTAGCACCACAGATGTCGCGGCCCGCCAGGGGCCGTCAGAGGCCCGGCCAGGAGGTTAGAGGTGACGTACTCGGAGGTCCACACGACCAAAGACACTGGGCTATTCATTGCCCGCAAGTGAAAGCGTGGAGATCCTGGTCGCGGGGCCTTTCGATGACCCCGAAGACGGCTTCGGGCTGCAACAGGCCGTGCTCGAGGAGGTCGCGGCACAAGAACGCGGCCCCATGGCCCTGATGTGGACCTCCTCGCGCTACGTCGGTGCGACGCGGCAGGAGACGCGTCTGCCCGGCTTTGCGGCGGTTGCGGAGGCGGCCTCAGGACTCGGCTTCCCCGTGCTGGTGCGGAACTCCGGCGGCGGGGCCGTAGCGGCGAACAGAGGATCTCTATCGTTCTCTCTTACCTTCCCTGTAGATGATCTACGCCACGGTCTCTACGAGCGCTACGCAGAGGGCCTGGATCTCATCGCGTCAGCGCTGCGACGTGTCGGGGTCGAAGCGGAGGGTGGCGAGGTCGAGGGTGAGTTCTGTCCCGGAGCGCACTCCGTGATCTCAGGCGGCCTGTGGGGCATCAAGCACGCAGGGCTGGCGCAGCGCGTCACACGCCGGTCCGCACGCCTCGAAGCCCTCGTGCTGGTCTCGGAGACGGATGAGGTCAAGGTCGTACTGGAGCGCGTCTACGGTCTCCTTGGACTACCGTTCCGGCCTGAGAGCGTCGGGGACCTGCCGGCTGACATACCACGGGTGATACGGGCGCTCTCGGAAGAGGTGCGCGGACGTTACCAGGCGGAGAGAGGCCGGGTCGGGAAGAGGACCATGGACCGGGCGCGGTCTTTGCGGGGCGAGTGGCGCGTTATCCCCGACAAAGGTTCCTTGTTGTGAGGTAAAGTCTCGCCCGATGGAGTTCTTATTCAACGCATTCGTGACGCTGCTCGTGGTCGTGGACCCGCTGGGTCTCGCTCCCATCTTCGCCGCGCTCACGCGCGGTTTCTCAGAGAAGCAGAAGCGCGAGTCTGCAATCAGGGGCACGCTGCTCGGAACCGTCATACTCTTCCTGTTCGCCCTTGCCGGAGACGTCCTGCTCGAGGCCCTCGGCATCGGACTGCCGGCTTTCAGGATCGCCGGCGGCCTGCTGCTCTTCCTCCTGGCGCTCGACATGGTCTTCGCCCGGCCTTCAGGGATACGCGCTACGAGCGTGCGCGAACAGGAGGAGGAATCCTACCAGCAAGACATCTCTGTCTTCCCGCTCGCCATCCCGCTTCTGGCTGGACCGGGGGCGATCACCACGGTCCTCCTCTATACGGGAGGCAGCGGCGCGGGCCAGGTAGCCCTGTTCATGGCGGTACTCTTGGTGATCCTGCTTCTCACACTGGGCTCCCTGCTGCTCGCCCCGCGCGTCATGCGGCTTTTCGGTGAGACCGGGGCCAACGTACTCTCGCGTGTCCTCGGCGTGTTACTCGCCGCGCTCGCCGTCCAGTTCGTGATCGACGGCCTCCAGTCGAGCCTTGCCTGAAGGACGGATATACTCTCTGGCATGTCGGGCGCACCCATAGTGATCGTCGGCGGGGCTACCTGGTGGCCGGCTAGTTACCGCAACTTCACGAGCATGCTGAGGGAGATCTCCGGCTCCGAGGTGCACGTTGCCCCCGTGACGCCCCTGGACTGGACCCTTGGATACCTCCGGGGCTTCGGACAACTGGTCTTCGAGGTCGCGAGCACGGTGGACAGGGCGCTGCTCGAGAGCGAGGCGAAAAAGGCGGTGCTCGTCGGTCACTCGGCGGGCGGTCTCGCGTGCAGGGTGTATATCGGCGGAGATCCTCCGTACGGAGGCCGGCGCTACTCGGGACACAGGAGGGTGGAGTGCCTGATCACACTAGGCACCCCACACAACATAGCGGATAAAGAACGTCTCGCCCCGATCACCCGCGTCAACGAGCTCTTCCCCGGCGCCCTCCACTCTGAGGCAGGCCTGCGCTACCTCTCGGTCGCCGGTAGTGCCGCCGACGGCGCCTCTTCACCCACGGCCCGCAAGCGCTACGAGCGGTTCGTCGAGGATGGAAGGGTAGCCGGAGACGGCGTCGTGCCGGTCGATACTGCCCTGCTTCCTGGCTCGGAGAGCCTGGTTGTGGATGGCGTAAATCACAACAGGCGCCTCGGCCGCTGGTACGGCTCAGACAGGGAGACGGTGGAGCAATGGTGGCCCGAGGAGTTGCGTGGGGGAGGCTCTCTCGTTGGAGACACGCGTGCGCAGTAGCCTCCGGAGGACCCAGCCTATGAGAAAGGGTGCGGATGCCGCCTGACGGTGCGAACGAGCGAGAGTATCCCTGGGAGGTCAGGGACGCCGACGCCGACGCTTTGCGGAGCGCGATGAGCCACTTCCCTACTGGCGTGACGGTCGTGACGAGCGGGCGGGAGGAGAGAGTCGAGGGCATGACCGCCAACGCGGTGATCTCCGTCTCACTCGACCCGCTGCTGTTCCTGGTGAGCGTCCACAAAGACGCGCGTCTCAACCCACGCATCAGAGAGGAAGGCTCCTTTACGGTGAACCTCCTGGCGGACGACCAGGAAGGACTCAGCAGGCTCTTCGCCTCGCCCGAACGCTCCAGCGGACTTCAGGCGCTCCACTCTCTCGGCGGAGGCTACGGCTCGACGGGGGCGCCGCTGGCGGCCGGCGCACTGGCGGCGATCGACTGCGAGCTGGCCGAGATCTACGCTGGAGGCGACCACGACCTGTTCCTTGGCAGGGTCGTCCAGGTTCGTCTCGGCGATACGCGCAAGGGACCGCTGATCTTCCACGAGGGTGGCTATCCGGCCCTGAAGGCCGCACCCCGGCCGGAGGAGTCGGGCGCTTTCGTCGACTCCGTCAGGGGCTTCGACGCCCGCCTGAACCGCCTGCGCGACAGAAGACGGCGCTAGATGATAAGCAAGGACCTGCTCCCCTTCGTCCGTCCCCGCCCCTCGGATACCGAAGGTCTCGTCAACGCCGAAGGCATCGAAGAAGCCGGCATGATCCTGGGCGGTAAAGTCCGCTCACCGGCGACGGGCGAAACCTACGAGATCAAGGACGGATACCTGGATCTCCTGAAGGCCAGCACAGGCGCAGACAGCCTCGCCAACCTCACCAACTTCCTGCCGGGCGCCGGACGCGGCTACGAACCCCTCTGGCGCGTCCGCTCCCTAAGCCTGCTCACTGGTGAACCCTTCCCGAACGAGAGGGAGCTCGAGATCATTACTCGCCTCGTCCGTCCCGTACGCGAAGGCCGCTACCTCGACCTGGGTTGCTCCGCAGGTCTGTATACCCGCAGCCTGAGCGGCAACCTCGACAGCGGCCTCGCGGCCGGAATAGACATCTCCCCCTCCATGCTGAGAGAAGCGAACCGGCGAGCTCGCGCGATCGGGGCAAATCCATCCTTCGTTAGGGCGAACGCGAAGAACCTTCCTTTCT
>JACCSM010000274.1 GCA_013698525.1 Rubrobacteraceae bacterium | reverse complement strand
GGGTTGATCTTGTGTTTAGAGCCGGGCGCTATCACGGCGTAGGCGCCGCCGAGATCCTTCGCCACCCTGACGTAGCGGCTGTTGCCCTCCGGGTCTATTACCACCTGGCGGTGGCCGAACATCAGGTAGCGGGTGGAGAGGCACTTGATGACGAAGCTCTTGCCGCCGCCTGACTGGCCGAGGATCACGCCGTGCGGGTTGACGGTCTGACGGTTGTCGAAGGTCATAACCGAGTTGCTTCTCGTGTCCACGCCGAGGAAGACGCCATTCTCGTGGTCTATCTGCTGGCTTCCGTAGCTGAAAAGGCAGGCGGTTGGCCGGGAGAGCATGCCGAAGCCGCAGTAGCGTCCCTCGAGACGGATCCGCCCGAACGGGCCCGTGGAGAGAAGCCCCTCCCACATCTGCTCGCGCGCGAGTTGGGACTCCACCCTGTATCCGGCCAGGACGTCGCGCGTCTCCTGGGCCATGGCGTAGAGCTTCTCGGGCGTCTCCGCTTCGAGGTGGATGAGGACGGAGAGCTCCAGGTAGCGTTGCCTGCCGGAGTTGATCTCGTGCAGCGCCTGCTCGTTGGTGAACTGCGCGATCTCGCGCTGCTGCTCGGCGTTGACGTTGCCGTCGTCCGCCGTCCTGGCAGAGGCCCTGAGCGCGGCCACCCGCCCGCCGAGGATGCTCTGCGCCTCCTTCTTGGGACGCGGGTCTATGTACTTCACGACCTTTACCCGGCCCTCGATGGCGCCCAGGTCAGAGAGCATGCCGAAGTACACTTCATCGGGCCAGCCGGAGACGAACATGGTGGCGTGGAAGCGTCCGTCGACCATGAGGTGGTCGGGAAAGATCTTCACGCAGTCAGGGGCTATCTTGTCCACCACCAGATCGCCGATTCCAAGCGCGTGGGGCTCCTCATCGCGCATGGCCTCCGCCTCGGCGATCATCCGCTCGCGCTTCTCCTCCGGCAGCGCCTCATAACCGCCGGGCTCCAGCGCGACGGGCTCGTACAGCGTCGGGGCGCGCTCCGAGTCCTCGTCCCAACCGGTGAGCTGCCCGAGCATGTAGGCAAGGAACTCCAGGCCGGTGAGCGCCTCGACGCGGCAGCCCATCCTAGAGAAGGCGTTGTAAAAGGAGTTGGCCCGCGTGGACAGAACCCTGTAGGCGGCCTTCGCCTCCTCCTGACGCCGAGTAGCGTCCTTCCTGGAAGGCCTGCCTCCTAGCGCCTTTCCGCCGAAGCCCAGGAGCCTGGACACCGCGCCTATAGGACCGGAACCCGCGCCGCCGGTCTTCGTCCGTTCCTGGGATGGGTTGTAGTAGAGGACGGCGTAGCCCTGGCGCTCGAAGATGGAGAGGCGGGGCAGTTCCCGGTCGAGGTACGCCGCCTGCTCCGCGGCGAACGCACGGAGCCTGCGCCACTCAGGCGGGATCGTCTCCGCGACCGTGGCGCGGAACCGCCTCGTGTAGCGGCTCGTGGAGCCCTCCTTGCTGCGCGTGATCTCCATCCACGGGAAGTCCAGGGAATTGTAGAGCTCGGTGGCGGCCCGGAAGACTCGCATCCGCTCGGTGTCGCCGATCATCGAGAGGTTCCTCGGGATAACGCGGAAGACGACGACGTACGTGCCGTCGTCGTTTCGCAGCATCTCCCAGTAGAACTCCTCCGCTGGCAGCATGCGCTGGATGGCGTCGCGCATCGTGCGCCACCCGTCTTTCGCGGGACCACCCCCGATTGGATCCGCCTTCGCCTGACGCTTGAAGTACACGTCGGGTCTCAGCAGGGAGATGATCTTGCGCTGCATGAGGAAGTCCAGGTGGTAGCCGTCACGGGAGCGGTAGAAGGCGAAGAGCAGCGCGACGGGCAGCGCAGGGGCGAGCCACAGCGCTGCGCGGGTGGAGGAGAGGCCGAGGAATCCGGCGAGGTAGTAGCAGAAGGTAGCGTAGGCGACGAGCGCGCCGGCGAGGATCGCCGCCTGCTGCGTCTCGACTGCCACGCCGAATATCTTGGTTGTCTTCCTGGCCCCCGCCAGGTCCTTTACTACCGGCTCGCGCACGGGCGTTCCCCTCTCGTCGTTCTCACGGGCTTCATCGGGCGTAGCTTTCGGAAAGCAAGAACCGTGTGCTCCGGGTCACGAAGACCTCAGCCCCCGCCGCCGGCGAGGCCCGCGGCGATGGAGAGGATCGGGGTGACGATCACGCCGGCGACGATGCACCACAGCGAGCCCTTCATCCCCATCGCAGCGTAGGCGTGGGCATTCTCGTTGATCGAGGCGTAGCCCTTGACGAGCAGCGAGGCGACGAAGCCAATGCCCCCCACGGCGAACGCGAGTCCGGCCAGGTAGTTGCGGACGTTGGTCAGGGTCTGCTCGATGGCGTCCCCTCCCCCGCCTCCGCCCGGCCCGGTCTGCGCGAAGGCGGCGTGCGCCCCGGCGCTGAACGCGACGCCAAGCGCGACGAGCGCCGCGAGCAACGCCACGAGCGCGAAGAACAGATAGCGGGGTAGCTCCTTCTCCAGGGCGCCGCCGCCGGAGCCGGTCTCTCGGACGGAATCCAGAACGGGCCGGACGAGCCGCACGAACACTCGCCCCAGGAGCCCGCGTTCGAGGGTCCGCCCGTGAGCCCGTCGGGGAGCCGCGTTGTGGTCTGTTTGCATGGCTGTGGCCTCTCCTTCTCTTCGCGTGGCGCGTGTGGGCGTGGCTGCGTGCTGGGAGTGATGTGCGTTCGTGGAGAGCCTCGTTCTCTTGCCCGCGTTGGCTCCAGCCGGTCTCACCCGCCAGTCCCCTTCGCATCGGCCTCGCGTCCCGCCGCCTCCGGGTCGAGGACCGCCTCGAAGGCCTCGCGGTATGCGGCTGGGGGCGTGGGAGCCCTGCCGGCCTTCACCGGCACGGGGCGCTGTTGCCTACCCCGCCTGACACGCGAGAGGTGCCACCAGCCGCGCGGCAGGTAGACGAGCTCCTCCTCGGAGACCCTCGGCATCGTCTGCCTCCTGCGGCCCACCGAGAATGTCCCAGGTCCGCCGAGGAGGCCTTTCATGGTGCGCCGGTAGTCTCTGACCTCCTCCTCGGTCTG
>JACCSM010000140.1 GCA_013698525.1 Rubrobacteraceae bacterium | reverse complement strand
GTGTCGATGCGCCCTGGGGCCATGCTGTTGACGCGGACCCTGGGCCCGAGCTCTTTCGCCAGGCACTTGACGAGCGCCGCCACCCCAGGGCGCAGCACGTTCGAGGCGTCGAGGCCCTGAATCGGTTCGCGCACCGATGAAGAGGTGATGAAGAGCGTGGAGGCGCCGTAGTTCATCTGCGGGACGAGGGTGCGCAGTAGCCGCACCGGTCCACCCAAGAGCAGACGGAACGCGTCGAGCCACTGCTCGTCGGTCAACTCGAGTGCTGGCCCGAAAGGTGGGCCACCGGCGTTGACGAGCACGCCGTCGAGCGCGCCGAAGCGGTCGACCGCGACCGTGGCGACCTTGTCTACGCCCGACGGTTGGGAGACATCCGCCGTACACTGCTCGGCCTGCTCGCCGAGCTCTCGTGCCACCTCCTGGATGGCGTCCTCACTGCGGGCGACCAGGAGAACCCTGGCGCCCTCTGCAACAAGTTGCTCCGCTACCGCCCTGCCTAGCCCGCTGCTCGCGCCGCCTACCACAAAGGACTTGTTGTCCAGGCCTAGCTCCATGATCGTTTGCCTCCTCGCCAAGAACCCCAACCTGGACAATCCTACACCCTCTCGTGGTGCCGTGATGGTGCTTGCTGACCCGGCACCAGAGAGGGCCGCTACTCGATAAAATCGTTCTCCCTGAGCCATGTCCTGGCGACTCTTTCGGGAGACTCACCCTGCACGTCCACCGCGTAGTTCAGCTTCCGCAGCGTCTCCGTGTCGAGCTCTTGCGAGATGGGGGCGAAGATCTTGCGTAGCTGCGGGTACTGCTCGAAGACTTCCTGCCTTACGGTGAGCGCCGGGTTGTAGACGGCGAAGAATGCCTTGTCGTCTTCTAGAAGATGCAGATCGAGCTCCCTGATGAAGCCGCTCGTCGTGAAGACCACGCCGAAGTTGCAGATCTCGGCCTCGTCGGTGGCGTTGTAGACCGCGTCGACGGACATCTCGATCAGGTTTTCCTCCGGAAACTGGAACCCGTAGGCACGCTCGAGACCAGGCAGTCCATCGAAGCGGGTCCTGAAGTCGTCGTCGTTGTTGAGGCAGAGCGTCGCCTCCTCGGGACGATCCTCGACCAGGCGCTTCAGGTCCGAGATGGTCTCGACGCCGAGGTCGCGGCCGGTCTTCTCACTCGCGGCTATGGCGTAGGTGTCGTTGCCCGGCGCAGGGTCTAGCCACCTTATGCCGTTCTCTTCGAGGTCTTGACGGGCCACGGCGTCGTACTGCTCCTGGGGGTTGGGTATGGAGGAGGTCTCGCTCAGGTGGACCAGCCAGCCCGTGGCCGTGTATTCCCAGTAGAGATCTATCTCGCCCGACTCGAGCGCGGCTCGCACGGCCTCGTTACCACCGAGGCCCGTCCGGTCTATGACCGTGGCGTCGGCGGCCTCGAGAACCTCTATCGTGATGTTCCCCAAGACCTCCTGCTCGGTAAAGCTCTCGGACCCAACGGCGAACTGGGCTTCCCTCTGCGTCCCGCTCAACCTGAACTGGTCCCCGGCGATCTTCACCTCGTCCCCGCCTGAGCCTCCCCCGCACCCCGCGACGAAGCCAGGCAAGACGATGATCGCGAGCAGCAACAGGCGCTGTAGGGACCAGCGCGCCTGACGTGGGATCATCGGCCCTCCCTTCCTGGCTTCTCGATCCCTGGCTGCCTGTTGTAGCCAGGCGCCGGCTCCTCGGCCGTGAACGCCTGGCCTGTCACCGGCGGAGCCTCGCCCGCCGAAGGCGTACTCCCGGTGCGGGGAGCGAGCGGGGCGTCCTCCCTGTCTTGTCTGGCGCCGCGGGCTTCGCTGCGCAGGTGCATGTAGAAGGCGACGCACATGGCCACCATGATGAACGCAAAAGGGACCCCGAACAGGACCGAGGCCGACTGCAGGGCGCCCAGGCCCCTGGCCACAAGCAGGATCCCCGAGATCGCCGCCATCGCCAGGCCCCAGGAGAGCTTGATCCACCGCTTCGGCTCCTGGGGTCCTCCTGTGGACATGCTGCCTAGCACGACGGTCCCCGCGTCAGCGCCGGCCACGAAGAAGATCCAGAGTACCGCGAGCGTCAAGATCGACATGGGTAGCGCGAGGGGGAACTGGTTGAGGAAGACGAACATCCCCGAGGCCGGGTCGGCCGTGACCCTCTCGGCTATCCCAGCGCCTTGCGTCTGGGCGACGTTGAGGGCCGACCCGCCGAACACGGCTATCCAGATAAAGGTGACCACGCTAGGGCCGATTACGGTCCCCATTACGAACTGCCTGATGCTGCGCCCCCGGGAGATGCGGGCGATGAACGGGCCGACGTAAGGACACCAGGCGATCCACCACGACCAGTAGAACACGGTCCAGCTGCCGAGCTAGGCGTTGTCCTGGTCGAAGGACTCTATCCTCATGCTCATCGGGATTAGGCCTCCGAAGTAGTCGCCGACCCCCTGCGTCAGGGCGCCGAGCTGCACGGCCGTTGGACCCATGACGAGGAAGAAGACGAGCAGGGGCCTGAAGACCGGACTGATGAGTCCGGGGTCGTCTCTGCGGAAGCTGAAGTACCCAACCGCGAGCCCGACGACGGCGTACATGGCCCACGGGTGCAGCGTCCAGTGGAAGTATGAATACTGCATTGCGACCTGGGCCGCTTCCGTCGTATTCGGGCTGGCCATGCCGAAGGGCGGGGCGCTGTAGTGGGAGAGGGGCTCGGCGACGCCCCAGAAGATGAGGGAGGGCCCCATCCCCGCCTGGAACATCATGGCGAACCACGCGAACGTGCTGAACTCGCGCTGCTCGCCCTCTTTGCCGAGGCGGAACTTCCCGTAGCGGCTGAGGGCGAGGATGATGACGAAGACAAGGAGAAAGTTCCCCGCTAGCAGGTAGAACCAGCCAAGGTTCGAGACTACCCACTCGAAGACTGCCTGGGTCACAGTGCCGAAGTTCGTCGGCGCGATTACACCCCACAAGATAAACGCTAGCGCCACGACGGATGAGATCCAGAATACGACCCCTACCTCGTGCCTGTCTACCTGCGTGTCCT
>JACCSM010000102.1 GCA_013698525.1 Rubrobacteraceae bacterium | reverse complement strand
ACCCTCTCGGGTAACCCGCTCGCGATGGCCGCAGGCCTCGCGACCCTGCGCGCCGCAGGACAACCGGGCTTCTACGACCGGCTCGAGGAGCTCGGCGAGATCTGGCGGAAGGGCATGGGCGAGGCCGCCTCGGCAGGGAGCCAACCCTTCACCATCAACCAGGTCGGCTCGATGGTGAGCATCTTCTTCACCGGCGGCCCCGTAACGGACTTCGGCTCGGCGGCCGCCTCGGACACCGCTGCGTTCGAGGACTTCTTCTGGCACATGCTCTCCCGCGGGGTCTACCTGGCCCCCAGCCAGTACGAGGCCGGCTTTCTCTCCACAGCCCACTCCGAGGAGGACCTCAGGAAGACCTTCGAGGCGGCACACGAGTGGTTCGAAGGGAGGAACTAGGTGGAGGAGAAGACCAGCCGCACGCCGGAGATCTCGCTCGAGGACACGTTTCTCATGGCCGTCGCAGGCCTTCCCGAAGAGGACTTACGGGCCGCGGTCGTGGCCGAGGCGCTCGGGTACCTGCAGCAAGGCTTCGACGCCCACTATGCGGGGGGTGGGGCGACCGACGACGACATCCTGGTCGGGGACAACTCGTACGCGCTTGCGGTCGAGACGATAGCGCGCCTGGACGAGCCGCGATTCGTCGCCGTGGCGAGCCGCATGATCCGCGACGGCGCAGGACTCATCGCCGGCGGCGGCGCGGTCTCACTCCAGACGTGGATTCCCCACCTCGCAGGCCTCCTCGACATCATCTCCGAGGAGGGAGAGGAGAGGTCCGAGGCGAGGATCGAAGGAGCTGCTGAGGAGCTGCGTAGGCGGAGTGGATAACGCCCCCAAAGAAACCCGAGACAGGCTGCCCTCGGGGGCGCAGCGGGCCGGGATGGTGCGCGAGATGTTCGACCGGATCGCAGGCCGCTACGACCTCATGAATACCGTTATGACCGCAGGACTCAACCGCCTCTGGAACAAAAAGGTGGTCGGGGCAACGGGGCTAGGGCCAGGCGGCAGGGCGCTCGACCTGGCCTGCGGCACGGGGTCCCTCACGCGCGACCTCGCGAAGAAAGTCGGGCCAGAGGGCTACGTGTTGGGCGTCGATTTCTCCAGGGAGATGCTGCGCGCGGCTCGGCCTGCGCCCAACGTCGAGTACCGCCTCGGTGACGCTACCGACCTCGAGGGCGTCTCTTCGGGCGCCTTCGACGCGGCCACCATAGCCTACGGAGCGAGGAACATCCCCGACCTCGACGCGCTATTCTCCGAGATGGCGCGCACGCTCAGGCCTGGTGGGGTCGCTGTGTGCCTGGAGATAGCGCGGCCAGAGGGCAGGTTGTCCTCTGCGTTCTACGGGGTGTGGTTCGATAGAATCGTTCCAAGACTCGGGGGTTTGGTCTCAGGGGACCCATCAGCCTACTCGTATCTTCCCGAATCCGTGAAAGAGTTCGTAGCACCCCGCGAATTAGCTGACATAATAGAGCGTAATGGATTACAAGACGTTACATGGGAGTGCGTCGCGGGCGGCATCATCACGCTCCATCGCGGGATCAAACGGGGCGACGCAGGCTAGCAGGCTCCATTCAGCGCTGCCCGAGGGCGCCCTCGAGACCGTCGACGAGGTCGAAGGCCTGCTCGCCGGGGTGGCCGGGAATGCCCCCGCCGATCTGGTCGAGCCGGCGTTCGAGGCCCTCACGTCAGGGGGGAAGCGTCTCAGGCCGCTGCTCCTGGTACTGAGCGCGCGGATGGGGCAGCCCGTGCGGGAGGACCTGCTCGGGGCTGCAATAGTCATTGAGGTTCTGCACACGGCCAGCCTGATCCACGACGATATCGTGGACAGGGCCGAGAGCAGGCGCGGCGCACCGACTACTATTGCGAGGTACGGGCGTGAGATCGCAGCGGCCACAGGAGACTACCTCTTCGCCGAGGCTTTCTCGGAGCTGGCGAGGATCGGGGACCCGAGGCTCGTACGCGCGTTCGCCGAGGCCTCGGTGGGACTCGCAGCCGGGGAGCTCGAGCAGTACCGCGCGAACGGGGCGACGGTCGAAGTCGAGGCTTACCTGGAGCACACGAGGAAGAAGACCGCCGGCCTCTTCAAGGCTGCGTGCGTGGCCGGCGGAACGCTTGGTGGGCTCTCGCTCGTGCAGATAGACGCGCTCGCCAGCTACGGCCAGGCGCTTGGCATAGCCTTCCAGATGTCAGATGACATAATGGACCTCGTTGGCAAGCCAGGGCTTATGGGCAAGGGCATCGGCACGGATCTCGTCGAGGGCACCGTGACGCTGCCAGTCATCTTCGCCCTTAGTGAAGGGGACTCTGGGACGATTCGGCGTGTCCTCGCAGACCCGAGCCCGACGCCGGAGTTGCTCGAGGCAGGTATAGAGGCCGTGCTCGCCACGGACGCGGTCGCCAGGACCGAGGAGTGGGCCAGGGGCGAGATCGACGCGGCCCTCGAAGACCTTGGCCTCCTGCCTGACAGCCAGGAACGCGAGTTCCTGGAGTCCGTGGCTTCGGAGGTGGTCGGGAGGGATGCCTGAGAACCAGGCCGGACCCGTAATCTTCGCGGCCGGAATCCTGATGCCCGTCTCGTCGCCCCCTCTGCAGGATGGCGCCGTTCTCGTAAGAGACGGGCGCATAGCGGCCGTGGGAGATCTCGCAGACGTCGGACGCGAAAACCCCGACGTCGAGGTCAGGTTCTTCCCCAACTACACCATGATCCCAGGCGCGGTCAACGCCCACGCCCACCTCGGCTTCAGGCGGAAGGACGCACCTGAGGGCGGTACGTTCTCAGGCTGGCTTGGCAGGCTCATAGAGCGCCTCCCGGAGAAGGAGGCCTGGACGGCCGAAGCGGCCCGCGACTGTGCCAGGGAAGCCGTAGAGGCAGGGACGACTTACATGGCTGAGTCATCCCCTTACGGGGAATGCCTGCCCCAGCTCGCCGAAAGCGGGATGGCGGGGACCGTCTACGCCGAGTTCTTCCCGCACGAGATCGGCACCCCGGAGGAGGCCGTCGAGTTCATAGGCGCGAAGGCGCGCGAGCTCGGAGAGGGTCTTCCTGAGCGTGTGGACGCGCGGGTCAGCGTACATTCCCTTTACACCGTGGACCCTGAGTCCTCGCGTCTGGCCGCGCGGAGGACGCGGGAGATGGGGTGGACGCTTGCGATCCACCTCTCCGAAAGCCCCGAGGAGGTCGAGTTCGTCAGGGACGGTACTGGCGGCCTTGCGGACATCTTCGGCACCAACGAGTGGGGAGGAGCGGGCGTCTCTCCCGTCAGCTACGCGCAGGGCGTGGAGCTTCTCGCCCCCGAGACGATAGCAGCACACCTGGCTACAGGAGTCTCCGAGGACGACATCGAGGTTCTGGCGCAGACCGGCGTAGCGGCGGCGCACTGCCCCCGTTCGAACGACTTCCTCGGGTCCGGCGTCTCGCCCGTGCCTGCTATGATCGCCAGGGGCATCAGGGTCGGTATGGGTACAGACGGGCTCTGGAGCAGCCCGAGCATGAACCTCTTCCAGGAGACGCTGTTCGCGGTGGGGCTGCACGGTATGAGCGGCGCGGCCGGCCTCGAGCTCGCCACGCTGGGAGGTGCGCGCGCACTCGGGATCGAGGCCGAGACGGGGACGCTCGATGCGGGGAAATGGGCCGACCTCGCCGTGGTAGAGACTTCGCCCGAGGACCGGGATCCCGCACTGGGTGTCCTCGAGGCCGCGGCCGGCGGGGGGGTCGCGGCCACGGTCGTCGGCGGTAACGTGATATACAATCGTCTCGGTAGGTAGATACCCCGGAGGATAGCCAGCCATGATGATGAACCGCGACAAACTCAGCTTCTGGGTG
>JACCSM010000067.1 GCA_013698525.1 Rubrobacteraceae bacterium | reverse complement strand
GAGTGCGTGGAAGGGGAATTCTCGGAAAGTTGTATGCAGCATCTTGCATAGATCGACGCCCGAGTGACCTGCAGGGCGCGCCATCCGCCTTCGGAACGCTACGGGCCGAATACAAGATGTTGTAGTGTTGAATAACGATGCGAAACCGTGCATGAGATCCGGGGAGACACCGCGCAAGAGAGCCCAACTACGAGCAGAATCCCGCCGAACTAAATCCCTCTATGGGTCGTGGGATTTGTGGCGAATCTCTATGAAAATGTCAAGCCGTAGATCCTGTCTCGAAGGTCGTCCCGTCGCGCAGCATCGCCCAAAGGACGTTGACCCTCCTTCTCGCCAGGGCGATCACGGCCTGCGTGTGCCTCTTGCCCTCGGCCCTCTTGCGGTCGTAGAAAGCCCTCGACTCGGGGACGCCGCGCATGCTGGAGAAGGCGGACTGGTAGAAGACGCGCTTGAGCACCTTATTGCCGCCGCGCCCCTTGCGGTGGTTGCCCACCCGCTTGCCGGAGTCGTGGGCGGCGGGGACCAGTCCCGCGTAGGCGGCGAGCCGGTCGGCACTACCGAAGGCGGAGACCTCGCCTACGGCCACCAGGAATTCTGCCCCGAGGATCGGACCCATGCCGGGGAAGCTGGAGAGGATCTGGGCCTCAGGGCGGGCAAAGAAGCGCCGCTCGAGGTCCCGGTCGAGCGCATCGATGCGTTGCTTGAGGACCAGGACGCCGCCGGCGAGCTCGGCGGCAATCTCCGAAGCGACGTCCTCCGCGGGCAGCGCAGCGCTCTGGCTCTTTGCGGCCGCGACGGCCCTCTCGGCGAGGGCGTCCGCCTTGGCGACGCCGCGCTTCTTGAGGTAGGCGGCGACGCGCTTGCGTCCCGCCCGACGGATCGCGCCGGCGGTCTGGTAACGGGCGACCAGCTCTAGCGGACCCCTGGTGTTGAGGTTCAAAGCCCGCTCCAGTGCGGGGAAGTGCGCGAGCAGCGTCTCCCTGAGGCGGGTCACGGCCCGTGTTCGATCGGCCACGAGGTCGCGTCTGCGGGCGAGGAGGAGTTGCAGCCCGGCGAGGGCGTCATCTCCCGGTTCGAGCCGCCCGAGGTCGCCCCGCATCCTGGCCTGGTCGGCGATCACGCGGGCGTCCTTGCGGTCCGTTTTGGACTCGCCGCGGTAGCCGTCGCGAGCCCGGTCGACGCTGAGGCCGGGGACGTAGGAGACAACCTGGCCGCGCTCCCACAAAAGCACCAGCAGCAACGCAGCGCCTCCCCCGGGTTGGTCGACAGCCCAGGCGACCTCCCCGGCGAGCGAGAGGGCCTCGTCGATGAGCGCGAGGAGGTCCGCCTCGTCGTTATCCACCCTGCGCGAAAGCAGTTCCGCTCCCGCGGCGTCCACCACATGGGCCCAGTGGAACCCCTTGCCGACATCCACGCCCGCCCAAGCCTTTTCCTCCACGACCTCCACCTCCGTCGTTAGCCTGCTGCTTCGCCCCAGGAGTCCCCGCCGACAGCTCCCTATGCGGCGAACTACCCTCGCGGATCTCTATTAGCGGTCGGGCGCTCCTACTGCGGGACCGGGGGGCGATTCGCCACGAGCCATCTCAAGCGGCTGAGGTTTGCAAGCCATCCCCGATCCCGTGGGCGCCGTCCAGGTTACGCTCCCGGATGGCGCGAATAAAGATAGGGAGGTTTGCAGGAGCACCGGAGATCGTGCAACACCGACTATGGCGGGTTTGTAAGGACCGTACCATGCGTCGTGGTTCCCTGCCAGAACTGCTCCCGCTATACGCCGGGCATTTCGTGATGATGATTGCCCAAGTAGGGCCCCGCGGTTCGTGTGAGGATTGAGGCGGTTCCGGCTCAGGCGAGCTCCGCGGTCTTGCGCAAGAGCAGGTGCCATGGCGTCAGAATCTCGCAGCCGCTAGAAGTCACCGTCAGGCTGTGCTCGTAGTGGGCGGAGAGCTTCTTGTCTGCGGTCACCACGGTCCAGCCGTCTTCTAGAATGCGTATCTCGGGAGTCCCTTCGTTGATCATCGGCTCGATCGTGAGCGTCATGCCCTCGCGGAAGCGCATGCCACGACCCCGACGCCCGATGTGGTTCATGTGGGGCTCCTCGTGCAGTTCGTGGCCGAGGCCGTGGCCGCCCAGCTCCCGAACGACCCCATAACCGTGGTACTCCGCGAGCTCCTGGATGGCCGCTCCTACGTCACCGAAGCGCTTTTCGGGTCCGATCTCAGCGATCCCGGCCTCCAGGCACTCCCTGGTGACCTCCAAGAGTTTGCTGGCCTGTGGCGAGACCTCGCCGACCGGGTACGTGTAGCACGTATCGCCGACCCAACCGCCCAACGTGGCGCCGACGTCTATGCCCACGATGTCCCCATCTCGCAGCCTCCTCGGACCCGGAATACCGTGGACGACCTCCTCATTGACAGCGGTACAGATGGTGCCGGGGAAGGCAGGAACGGTGTACGAAGACCGGTAGCCCTTGTAGGTAGGCTCTCCGCCCTCCGAGCGGATAAACTCCTCGACGATCCGGTCGAGTTCGCTGAGCCTGACGCCGGCGCGGACGTGCGGGCCTAGTAGGACTAGTGCGCGGGCGACGAGATCACCCGCGCGCCTCATGCCCTCGATCTCGTTCTTGCTCCTCAGCACGACCATGCGTGCCGGCTACCGTAGCACATCCCGTCGCCACCGGTCGTGCTATGCATCCCCAGACATTACGGCGAGGTCTCGACGGAAGAGTTGCAACTATTAGCGTCGGAAGGCTTTCGCTCTATTCGGGAAAAACCCTATACTACCGGACTTGCTTGCTCAAGCTCCTTGCCAACGGGACCGCCGACATCGCTACCCTGGAGCGGGCAAATAGACGATCTGTGAGTCCCCCTACGAGAGCGGTTTTCCTTCTCTGTCTCAGACTCAAGCTCACTTTCGTTCGTAATTCGCTGTACTCCTCGACCATTCCCTTGACCTTGTCCCAGGGGCAACCTTTACACTGCTTCCAGATATGGGTACTGGAAGGTCAAGAGAGCGGCTTTTGATCGGGGAGGTCGCCGAACTGCTCGGCATCACCCCGAAAGCCATCAGGCACTACGAAAAGTTAGGGTTGATCGAGAAACCACGACGCTCTGAACCCGGTTACCGCCTCTACACTGCCGACGATCTGTTGCGGTTGCACCAGATAAAGAGGCTGAGATCTCTCGGCCTATCGCTGGACCGCACCAAAGGAATCCTTGGGGCGAGCGGTTCACATGTCGAGCTTGGGAGTGTACTGCAGGCGCTCCTCGGGGAGGTCGAAAGCCACATCGAGCAACTCGAGCGAAGACGTGACCTTCTGAAGCGGATGCTCGCCGGGGACGATCCCTCGGAGGAGGGTGGGGAGCCTTACATGCTGGAACTTGCCCGGCGGCACCTCGGGGGACGCTTTAGGGAAGTCGCCCCAGGAGTGCTGGAGCAGGAGAAGAGGTTCTGGGCGACGCTCGACGCTTTCCGGTGGCCGCGGGGCTACGAGGAATTTCAGGAGGCCCTCGTGCTCTATCTGGCGGACCATCCGGAGGAATACGAGGAGCTGCTCGCCCTGGAAGAGCGTCTCGTGGCGCTGGCGGATCAGATCGAGGACTTCCGAGAAGTAGAGCAACTCGCCGAAGACTACGCCGCGTACTTCGAGAAGAGTCCGCTCCCGGAGCGCCTTTCGAGAGGAGTGGCCTGGGAATCCGGTCCGTTAGAGACTGCTCTCTCGGGGGTCGCCTTGAACGCCATGTCCCCTGCCCAGAAGAAGTGCATGGAACTGCTCCAGGAGCGCCTCGCTGAGGCAGGAGCCGAACGATGAAACGCGCTTTGAAGGTCCTCGTGCCCCTCGTGGTCCTGACCGAAGCAATCCTCGTATGGTCGGGCGTCATGGACCTCGGCGGCGCGGTACTCGTGGTGGCGGGCCTCGAGGCGCTGCTCTTCCTGGTCGGGCTGGGAGGACTCGTTCTCGTCGTGAGGCGTTTCCGGAAGGAACGCCGGGCCGGGCTGGAGCCGTGGAGGGCGCTCGAGGACGGCCTCTCCCTGATGCTCCCACGGACGGCGGCGAGGTTCGTCCTGCATGAGCCCAGGCTTTTCGTCTACCTGTTTCGTTGGACCTTCCGACGAGTGAAGTGTGTTGATGATGAGTTCGCCTACCATAGACGTTCGCTGCTGCGTGCGATCATGCCCGTGGTGATCGTCACGTCCCCGGTCGAACTGCTCGTCGTACACCTGCTCGCGCAAGCGTTCTCTCCCTGGGGTTGGTTGAAGTGGGCTCTCCTGGCTCTGGGCGTGTACGCCATTCTCTGGGTGTTCGGCCTCTACGCTTCCCTCGTTGCTCTCCCGCACCGGCTAGAAGAGAGGGGGCTACGGCTCCGCCAAGGCGTGTTCGCGGAAGGGTTCATCCCCTACGCAGAGATCGAGGACGCAGTGGGGACGCAACGTAAAGCTCCCAATTCCGGTGACGGCCTATCTTACGTCCCCGAGGAGGACGCCCTCTACCTGGCCACGGGCGGTAAGACCGACGCCGCGCTACGCCTCCTTGCTCCGCGGTCGATGCGTGGATTCCTCAAGGAAACCGAGCCGGCTTCCCGCATCCATCTCGCGGTCGACGAGCCCGACAGGTTCGTTCGCGAACTGCGCCAGCGGATGGAGACCTCGATCTCCGGGTCCGGGGTCGACAGGGCACCGCCCAGTGCCCGTTCTGGACAGCATCCGAAGCATGCGACGAGGCACCATAGCCGATTTGCGAAGTACCGTTTCTAAGTGCAAAGAGGTTCACCCTCTTTGCAAGCATTTCAGCTTGGTTTCACTGAGACCTGATGCCCGAAGCTTGTAGCCGCAGTTTGTAGGAGGCGCAGCCTCTCTGCTAACCGCTTTAGGTCTCGTTCACCTCTACGAGAACGGCGCCTCCTGGGACGAGAGATCCCTCGCCGAAAGGGAGCGAGTGGACCACCCCGGTGTGAGGCGCTGAGATGGGCTGCTCCATCTTCATAGCCTCCAGGACGAGGAGTAGTTGCCCCTCCTCGACTTCCTGGCCCTCTTCGACGAGCACCTTCACGACCGTGCCAGGCATCGGGGCTATGAGACTGGCGGCAGCATCGGCGCTGGGCCCTGTCTCGTCCACGGCGGGAGGTGTGGGCTTACGAAGCGTGTGGGTCTCATCGCGTAGAGAGACGAGAACTTCTTCTGCATCAAGTAGGACTCCAGCCTCGACAGGCTCATCGTCGAAAAGGGCGCGGATGCGCGCGTTGCCATAGTGAAGAACTTCGACGACGGATTCTTCGCCTTCGGCGGTGATCCTGAACCTTCCCGGTCTGGCGCGCTCGGCCTCGACGCTGTGTCCGTCGTAGTCGAGGATGGTCGCGCCGAGCAGACGCCAGGGGCCTGCTGCGAAGGGGTCTGATGACGCCGGGATGCGGTGGAGTTCCGCCGCTGAGGCGAGGATCATAGCCTCGCGCGGCGCGGGACGTGCGGGCTGAGGCTCCGTGAGGCTGTTGTCCTGGAGGAAGCGGGTCGTGGTCTCGCCTGCCTGGAACGCGCTGTTAGCTGCGATGCGCCTGAGGAGCGGGAGGTTGGACGAGGGACCAAGGATCTCGTAGTCCGCGAGCGCCCTGCTGAGGCGGCGGACGGCGGCCTGGCGGTCCTGGGCCGAGACGATCAGCTTCGCGAGCATCGCATCATAATCGAGTGGGATCTCATCCCCAGCCTCGAACCCGGCGTCGTTACGGATGCCTGCACCCTCCGGCGGCGAGAAGGCTTCGAGTAGCCCGCCCGAGGGCATCCCTTGCTCGTCCTCCGCATAGATGCGGGCCTCGATGGAGCTGCCCCGCAGGGTCACTCTGTCCTGGGTGAGTGGGAGAGGTTCCCCTGCTGCTACGGCGAGTTGGAGGTAGACGAGGTCGAGGCCTGTAACGAGCTCCGTCACTGGGTGTTCGACCTGCAGGCGCGCGTTCATCTCCAGGAAGTAGAACTCATCGCCCTTTTCGATCAGGAACTCAACCGTGCCTGCGTTGCTGTAGCCGGCCTCGCTGGCGAAGCGGACGGCGGCGTTGCAGATCGACTCGCGCAGGTCCGGGTCGAGCGCCGGGGACGGAGCCTCTTCGACGACCTTCTGGTG
>JACCSM010000062.1 GCA_013698525.1 Rubrobacteraceae bacterium | reverse complement strand
TGGCCGAGATCGCGCACCAGGAGTGGCCCACGCTCGGGCCCGACGAGACGGTGGAGGGTGCTATCAAGCTGTTCGCCGAGTCTGGCATCTCGGGCACTCCCGTCGTCGATGGCGGGAGGCTCGTCGGAATAGTCACGGAGGGAGACCTGATCTTCCGCGACGCTGACATCAAAGCGCCAGGTTTTCTCGACATCCTCGGCGGCCTCATCCCCCTGGGGAGCTGGGACGAGTATCGAAAAGAAGCGCTCAAGAGCGCCGGCGTTACCGTCGATGAGGTGATGACGAGGGAGCTGATCACGATCTCCCCCGACGCCTCACTGGCCGAGGCCTCCACGATCATGGCCGACAAGAGGGTCAAGATCTTACCCGTCGCTGAAGACGACATCCTCCGCGGTGTGATCACGCGCATGGATATCCTGACGCTCCACGTACTGAATCCCCGCCGGTAGAAGGACCGTGGGTAGCACGTCCGCCGGAATCAGGCCCCTGAGCCGTACCTGGGCTGAAGTCGACCTAGGCGCCGTGCGCCACAACGTGGGCACCCTCAAACGCAGGGCCCTGAACTCGCGCCTGATGGCCGTCGTCAAGGCGGATGCTTACGGCCACGGCTCTGTCGAGGTGGCTCGTGCCTGTATCGAGGCTGGGGCAGACTCTCTCGCCGTCGTCGCCGTCGAGGAGGGGGTGGAGCTGCGGCGCGCTGGTCTGGAAGCTCCGATCCTGGTCTTCACCGACCTACTGCCTGACAGGCTCCCGCTGGCCGAAGAGCATCGCCTGGCCGTGACGGCCCACTCCATCCCTAGCGCGAGGCGCATCGCAGCCAACTACGGGCTCGAGGCGCACCTGAAGGTGAACACGGGGATGAACCGCTGGGGAGTCGAGCCATCGGAGGTGGGGGAGGCGCGCAGGATACTGGGCCCGAGGCTCGCCGGCGTCTACACACATTTCGCCTCGGCCGACTCCGACGAGGGGGAGACGAGGCACCAGATCGGACGCTTCGAGTCCGTCCTCGCCGCACAACCCTTCGGCGGTATCCTGGTGCACGCCGCAAACTCTGCGGCCACCCTCTGGCATCCCGGGTCGCACTACGCCTGCGTCCGTCCCGGCGTGGCGCTCTACGGTCTGCACCCTTCGGGCGACGAGGGGGACCCGGTGGCGGAGGGCCTACGGCCTGCGATGGCCCTCAAGAGCTACGTCGGCGGTGTGCGGCGGCTCGCCAGGGGGGACGGGGTGTCTTACGGGCTTACCTATAGGGCCGGGGCGCCGATGTTCGCGGCGACCGTGCCCGTCGGGTACGCGGAGGGGTATCGGCGGGCGCTCTCGGGAAGGGCTGAGGCACTGATCCGGGGCCTCAGGCGCCCGCTCCTCGGGCGGGTCACGATGGATGCCTGCGTGTTCGGGGTGGACGAAGACGTCGAGGTCGGCGACGAGGTCGCGCTGCTCGGCGGGCAGGGCGATGAGCGTATCAGCGCCGAAGAGCTCGGCTCCCGCGCAGGCACGATAAACTACGAGATCACCACGGGAATAAATTCCCGCCGCGTCGAGAGGAGCTACGAGGATGTTCGAGGACCTTAACTGGAAGTCAGCCGCCCGGAGGTCGGCGGTAGTCATCGCCATCTACCTCGGCCTACTCTACCTCCTGAGCGTGGCGTTTCCAGGCAGCAGCTTCAACCTGGACAGCCGGGGTCAGATCGTCAGCCTGCTCGTGAACGCGGTCATATTCTTCTTCATCTTCACGTTCGTCTACGCACTCGTGGAGCGCAGCAGGAACAGGCGTGTGGCCGAAGCCCGTAAACAGAAGAAGCCGGGAAAGCAGGCCGATGGCGACCAGGAGGCCGACGCCTCCTCGCTCAAAGGGCGTCCCAACCCCAATACGAGCCGCAAGAAGACCCGCCGCCGACGCTAGACCCTTGGACCTCCGCGTGGCCCTCGAACCCCCACTGGATACTGCCTGCCTCCTCGACTGTGTCCCCGAGCTCTCCCTCGCCCGTGAACTGGAAGGAAGCCCGTACCACCATCTGGACACCTTGGACCACGTCCTCGAGGTCGTCCGGGGTGTCGAATGCGAGCTTCAGGAGGGCAGGGTTGGTGCCCGCGTGGGGGAAGACCGTGTACAGGGACTGCGCCTCGCTGCCCTGCTGCACGACGTGGCCAAACCTGTTACCCGCGGCGAGCTCGAAGGCAGGGTTCACTTCGTCTCCCACGATTCTCTTGGCGCTGGGATGGTCCGGCGCATCGGCCGCAGGCTTGGCCTGTCGGCGGGGGAGACGGATCTGACGGCGACCCTGACCGCGCTGCACCTGAAGATAGGCTTTATGGGCAATCCCCGTACAGACTACCCGCCGGAGAGGCTTGCCCGCGCCGCCGGGCCCTTCGGTGAGGAGCTCGCTGTCCTGAGTTGGGCCGACCGCCTCGCCGCCCAAGGCCCGCGCCTCAAGCCCGAGCACCTGCGGCGCCACGAAGAGCTCTGCACCTGGTTTCTGCGCGTCAGCCGCGGGCTGGGTCCCCACCCCGTGCCCGACTATGCAGCGTCGGAAGGAACGATCCCCTCCGGGTCGGGCGCCGACATCGGGTACGCGGCGAGTCATCATAGGCTGCTCGCAGCCAGAGGGACAGGGGACAATCCCGCGTTCACGCGACTTCCACGACCCCTCTGATCCCCACCCTACAGCTAGTCACCCGTCCGGCATTCAGCAAGCAGCAAGAGCTGACAGGCTGAAGTGCTGAAATGCTGAAACGTAGAAGACCCCGGCGGCGGTCGTGTAGAATCGCGCCGAGAGCCTAGCGGCCCGCGGGCCAGAGGAGGTAGGGGTCTTGAACTTCAAGAGGGCGAAGAGGGATCGTTGGATTCGGGGCGTCTGTGGCGGCGTGGCCCACACCTACGGTTGGAACTCCAATACAGTGCGGCTCGCTACGGTGTTGATCGCCGCGATCATACCCGGTCCGAGCACGCTGCTGGCCTTCGTGATCTACTTGTTGCTGGGCTTCACTCTCCCGGAGAGCGAGGAGTTCTAGGCGCTTTGGATTTCGCGGAGGCCCAGAAGGAGGCCCTCGGCTGTACGAAGTGCGGGCTGTGCCACTCGAGGACGCAGGTCGTCTTCGGCGAGGGGCCGCTGAACGCCGGGCTATTCATAGTCGGTGAGGCACCAGGCTTCAACGAGGACGAGGGGGGCAAACCCTTTGCGGGAGCCTCGGGGATGCTCCTCGACCGGCTGCTCGATTCTCTCGACCTGGGGCGCGAGAAGGTCTACCTGACCACGCTGGTCAAGTGCCGCCCGCCGGGATCGCCGCCTCGGCCCCCGAAGCCCTCCGAGGTGAGCTCCTGCCGGCCTTACCTCGTCTCCCAGCTCGCGGCCGTCGACCCCAAGGTCGTCGTTGCACTCGGGGATCTGTCCAGCCGGGTACTCACGGGGAGAAAAGAGTCCGTCTCGCGCATCAGGGGGCGTGCGATCCCGCTCGACGGCCGCTACGTCTTCCCGACGCTCTCTCTCCAGCGCGCCCTCTACACCCCCGCAGACCGGGCGCTCCTCGTCTCGGATTTCTCCCGCCTGCCCGAACTCCTCGAGGCCGAGCGGCCCTCCACCTACGAGACCCTGAACGTCACCCGCTCCCCCGACGCCGAGCGGGAACCGGTCCAGCCGGGGCTCTGGTAGAGTCCCGGGCTCATCCCGTGGAGCTCGAAGGCCTGAAGGAGGCTATGCTCGAGGAGCTGGCATCCAGGGTTGCGCGGGTGCTCGGGCCCGGTGACGTCGTCGTGCTCTCCGGCGAAGTCGGCGCCGGCAAGACCACCTTCGTGCGGGCCGCAGCCATATCTCTCGGCGTCACGGAGAGGGTGACGAGCCCGACCTACCAGCTCGCCCGCGGCTACGAGGGGCTCAAGGACGGGCGGCGTGTGACCGTCAACCACATGGACCTCTACCGCCTGGAGGGAATCGAAGACCGCGACGCACTCGAGCTCGACGACTACATAGAACCCGATGCTGTGACGTTTATCGAGTGGGCCGATCCTGCGCTCGGCGCCGTCGAGAACCCTTCGATCGTCCACATCTACCATGAGACCCCGACCACGCGGCGCATCAGACTCGATGGGCCTGCCGCGGAGCGTCTGGCGACTTGCTGATCCTGGCCCTCGATGCTTCGACACCCGTGACCACCGTGGCCCTCGCCCGCGAGAACGGCCACGAGGTGCTCGCCGAGGTCTCTGTGACCGCCCGCGGGGCCTCAGAGACATTGCTTCCCGCCATACACGCCGCCCTCTACCTCGCCGGGGAGGATCTCGGCACCGTGGAGATCCTGCTCGCCGGGGTGGGACCGGGAACCTTTACAGGCATCCGCATAGCGGCCGCGACGGCCCGCGCTCTCTCCGCTGGCACAGGCATCGCCCTGTCGAAGAACTCGACCCTCGACGCCCTCGCCGCTCCAGCGCTCTCGTGTTCGGGGGACGTGCTCGCCGTACTCGACGCCAGGAGGGGGCAGGTCTTCGCCCGCAGGTTTTCGGAGGCCGGGCCAACGACGAGCATCTACTGCGTCAGGCCTGAGGAGCTTTCGGTAGAGGGAGGGCCGCTCGTAGTAGGCGACGGTGCCTTGCGCTACCGTGAGGATCTCTCTAGTCTTGGGCACATACCGCCTGAGGACTCTCCGCTCCACAGGGTCACGGCGGTCGGGCACATCATCTCTGCCGACCTTACATCTGTGAACCCCGAAGATCTCGTCCCCATCTACGTCCGCGAACCCGATGCCGAGGTTCGGCGCGACATCAACCCCTGGAGTCATCCTTGAGCGAGGCTGGGTCGCACCTGCGCCGGATGGAGGCCCGGGATCTCCCCTCCGTTATGGAGATAGACGCATTGTCCCTCCCCCGTCCCTGGAGTGCGGCGATCTGGCGCGGAGAGCTCGGGAGTCCCTACGGCCTCTACCTGGTGATCGAAGACAGTGGCGAGGTGTACGGCCACATCGGGGTTCGCCACGTCTTAGGCGAGCTGCACATCACAACCATTGCCGTAAAGCCCGAGTACCGCAGGCGCGGAGACGCCCGTGCCCTGATCGGCGCCGCCTTCGTCGCTTATCCCAGCGCCAGCCACGTCCACCTCGGGGTGCGCCCGACCAACGCGGCGGCCCTCGCGCTCTACGAGTCGCTCGGCTTCAGGAAGACGGGACGCAGGCCCCGCTACTACGGGGACGAGGACGCGTTGCTCATGACCCTGAACCTCGACGAGGTTCATTGGTAGAACGCCGTCGCTCCTCGCGTTCCTTGCTGGCTTCCTCCCTGCGGCGCAGGAGCTCCTCCCTGGGCTCGAAAGGCTTCAGCAGCAACAGCGCGGGGATGAGGCAGGCAAGAAAAGAGACGAAGATGCCGCCCGCGATCAGGGGGTCTACAGGCCCCCTGAATACGTAGATGAGAAACATCGCCAGCATTACCAACGCTATAGAGGCGAATAAGAGCGAGAAGATCCGCATAACGTCAAGTATATCCGGTCAGCCCAGTTGGTGAGGGTTGCGCCCGCGAGATCGAGGCAGAGAGTCAGTTCCTTCGATTCGCAGGAATGCTATAAACAAACCATGATCCTGGCGATAGAGACCTCCTGCGACGACACCTGCGCAGCGGTCGTGGAGCCTGACGGGCGGCGTACCCTCTCGAACGTCGTACACACTCAGACCGAGCACGCGCGTTACGGTGGCGTCGTCCCCGAGGTCGCCTCCCGCGCCCACCTCGAACGTCTCGACGGGGTCGTGAAGCGGTCGCTGTCCGAGGCAGTCATCTCCCTCGACGAAGTCAGCAGCGTCGCCGTGACGGTGAGGCCGGGATTGATCGGGGCTCTCCTCGTAGGGGTCGCGGCGGCCAAGGGACTGGCCTACGCCCGCGCCCTCCCGCTGGTCCCCGTGAACCACCTGGAAGGCCACGTCGCCGCCGCGTACCTTACGGACCCCGACCTGGAGCCGCCGTTCGTCGCCCTGATCGCCTCCGGCGGGCATACGGCCCTCTACTCCGTAGACCAGGACCGCAACATGCGCCTCCTCGGCGAGACGCTCGACGACG
>JACCSM010000025.1 GCA_013698525.1 Rubrobacteraceae bacterium | reverse complement strand
TCGTCGAGAAGGGATACAGCCCCAAGAACGTGGCCCAGGACGCCGAGTTTACCGCCTTCCAGAACGGCGACAACGCCTTTATGTGGAACGGCATCTGGAACATCAATCCCCTCAACGCCGTCGACGGGCTCGATTGGGGTGTGAGTCCGCTCCCGCAGATAGGCACACAGAAGGCGACCTGGGCAGGCTCGCACAACTTCGTGGTCATGAACAAGCGGCCCTTGGACGACAACAAGGTGCAGGCCTCCAAGGTGTTCATCAACTGGATCGGCGAGAGGTCCGCCGAGTACGCCAAGGCCGGGCAGATCCCGGCGCGCAGGTCCGCGCGCGAGAGCCAGGTGTTCAAGAACCTCGAAGAGCAATCCACCCTGGCCAAGCAGATTCCCTACGTGCACTTCATCCCGGCGGTGCCCGGTATTTCCGACGTGGGGCCGACGACCTTCTTTAAGGCGGTCAACGAGGCCGTGCTGTTGAATACAGAGCCCAAGGCCGCGCTCGACGCCGCCGCCGAGCGGGCTGACCAGCTGCTAGAGGAGAACCGCCAGAAGTACCAGGCGTAGGCATGTCTACGCAAGGGATAGAGCAGCCTCACGTCCAGCAGCCGCCGGGCAGGAAGCCGCCCGGCAGCCGCCGGAAACCGACGGACGCAAGTCCCCTTACGCCGTACATATTCATGGCGCCGTACCTGGTGCTGTTCCTCATCTTTATCGTGATACCCGGGGTCTTCGGGATCTGGATCAGCCTCCACAACTGGGACTACCTCCTGCCCGGAAAGCCCTGGGTGGGCCTCGAGAACTACACGAACCTGTTCTCCTCGAACTCGACCACGGGCGGACCCTTCTGGAACAGCATGGAGGCCACTGGCAAGTTCACGCTCTACTCCGTGCCGCTGCTCGTGGTCATCCCTTTGCTGGTAGCCCTGATACTCAACCAGAAGATCCGGGGGATACAGTTCTTCCGGGCTATGTACTTCGCCCCCTACGTGCTCGGGGTTGCTGTCATCGGCATCCTGTGGCGTTACCTGCTCGACCCGAACATCGGGCTCGTCAACTACTACCTGGGCGCCGAGATACCCTGGATCACGGCGCTGCCGTGGGCCTGGGTATCCCTCGTGGGGGTGACGGTCTGGTGGACGCTCGGGTTCAACACCGTGATCTACCTGGCGGGCCTTCAAGACATAGACCCCGCGCTCTACGACGCGGCCAAGGTGGACGGCGCCAACTCGTGGCAGCAGTTCCTCAACGTGACCCTGCCGGGGCTTCGGCCGATCCTCCTGTTTGTCGTGACGGTGACGATCCTGGCCTCCGCCAACGTTTTCGGCCAGCCGTACATCATCACCCAGGGCGCACCGGGCGACGAGACGACGGTGGCGATCATGTACATCGCCGAGACGGGGCTTCGGCAGTTCAACATGGGAGCCGCGTCGGCGATGAGCTACGTGCTGGCCCTTGCCCTGATACTTGTCAGCATCGTGAACTTTGTCGTCTTCCGCAACAGGGGGGATTGAGATGGCCCAGACGACGGCCAGCACGCAGGAGAAACCGGCTCGCAGAGACCCGGCGCAGCTCGCCAAACTCTTCCTGCGGTACGCGGTGCTGATACTGTTGACGGTGGTGTTCATTGCCCCGCTCCTGTGGATGCTCTCAACCTCGCTCAAGCCGCTTCCGCAGACCACGCAGTTCCCTCCGAGCTGGATACCGCAAGAGTTTTCGGTGCAGGGCTACTCGACGATCCTCACGACCAGCTCCCAGACGCCCGTGCCCCGGTGGTTCGTCAACAGCCTGGTCGCCGCTACCGCGCACGCGGCGCTCGTGCTCGTCACGGCGTCGATGGCGGCCTACGCGCTGGCCCGGATGAATTTCCGCGGCAAGAACATCCTGTTCGCCGGAATCATCGCCACACTATTCGTCCCGCAGTTTGTGTTTCTTATGCCCAACTACCTGATCGTGGACTATTTCGGGTGGTTGGATACCCTCCTGGCCGTGATAGTGCCGGGAGCCGCCGGGGCTTTCGGGGTCTTTTTCCTCAGACAGTTCTTCCTGTCGCTGCCCAAAGAGTTGGAGGAGGCGGCCCTCATAGACGGGGCGAACAGGTACCAGATCTTTTTCCGCATCATCCTACCGCTCTCCAGGGCTCCGCTGGCGACGCTCGCGGTGCTGAGCTTCCTGGTCAACTGGAACGACTTCCTCTGGCCAGTCTACGTGCTCTTCAGCCCCCAAAACCTGACCCTGCCGCCCGGGCTCTCGATACTGAACGAATCCTACAACGTGAAGTACAACGTCATCATGGCCGGCGGCGTGATCGCCAGCATACCGGTCCTCTTACTCTACCTGTTCGCCCAGCGCTATATCATCGAGGGCGTCTCTCGCAGCGGACTGAAAGGATAAGACTGTGATGTCGGCAAAGAACCTCGGGGCCGCCGGGGGGGAGAAAATTCCTCGGCACCTCGAGATGGTGAAGGAGCGCGAGCCCAAAGAAGACGGCCGCTACATCATCTTCTACACGTGTGAAGGCGAGACCGAAGAGGAAGTTGAGGATTGAACCAGCTTCGCTGGGATCCTACGCTGCGCGAGTGGGTCGCCTACGCCACCCACCGCCAGGACCGGACCTTCCTTCCGCCTGCCGAGTACTGTCCCCTGGACCCGACCAAACCGGGTGGTTTCCCGACGGAGGTGCCAAGGGAGCACTACGACATCGTGGTCTTCGAGAACAAGTTCCCTTCGCTGGCCCGCGACGTGCCTGAGCCCGATGAGAAGGGCACGGCTCTTACCCCTACGGCCCCTGGGCTTGGGGTCTGCGAGGTCGTCCTCTACTCCGACGACCACGACGCGACGCTCGCGGGGATGAGCGAGCGTC
>JACCSM010000607.1 GCA_013698525.1 Rubrobacteraceae bacterium | reverse complement strand
AGGTTGCTAGGGATGGGTAAGGCCATCTTCGGCTCCCTGGGATCGGCCTTCGCGGCGGCCTGCTGCGCCGGGATACCGGCGGTCTTGGGCGCCCTATCGGCGGCGGGGCTGGGGTTTCTGGTGAACGACCTGATCCTCTTCCCCCTGCTGGCGCTTTTCCTCGGGCTCGGCCTGTGGGGACTCTGGGACGGCATGACCCGGCACGGCCTGCGAGGAGTGCTGGTGCTCGGAGGGATCGGGGCGGCGCTCATGGTGGCCGGCATCGTCTTGCAGCCGCTCCTCTACGTGGGAGCGGCTGCGTTGATCGGGGCCTCCGCCTGGAACGGCCTGGCTCTCCGCCGGACGCACCGGGGAGAGTCGGGCGCGTGAGGAGGCCCGGCGGTTGCCCCGATAGTCGGCGGTAGTCGGCGGCGCGCGACCGGCGGCGGCGGCGGTGGTGGTCGAGCCGGACGCACCGGGGACCGCCGAGCCAATATACTAACCGGGCAGGGGCGGGGGCGAAAGGCCGGCCCTCGTGCCCGTGCGGCCCCTGCCCGGGCCGTCCCAGAGGATCGAGAGGAGACCGAAATGCTAGAAAAGACAGCCGAGGCGCCGCCGCTCGCGGGGGTGCCCGTGGGCCGCGATAGTCGCGAGGTGAAGCTCCTGGCGAAGCTCCTCGATGGCTTCGCCAACCCCATAAGGCTCTCCGCCCTGCTGCTGCTCTCTCGCCACGGGGAGATGAGCGTCTCCGAGCTGGTCGAGGCTATAGGGGCTCCTCAGCCCCGCGTCTCCGACCACTTGCGCTGCCTCGTCTGGTGCGGCTACGTGCGTTCGAGGCGCGAGGGCGCGAACTCCTTCTACTCCATAGCCGACGAGAGGGTGCTGGGCGTCCTCGGGTTCGGCGAGGGCATCCTGAACGACAACCTCGAGCACGTCGAAGCATGCGACGTCACGAAGGGCTGCTGAAGGCGGCGCGGTCGTCCTCGGATTCTCTTACGGCGTAGAACGGCACCTCTCCGACCGGCGAACCGAGCGTAGGCGACCAGGACTCGTCGAGGCTTGGAGAGACCCTTCGAGATTGGCTGTGCCGAGTACGGACCCGGCAAGGGGCCTACCGCTAGTCCTGGTTCTCTCCGTTCCGGTCGTCGGTCTCTTGCCTGTCCAGCAGTGCGAGCGTTCGCGCCCGGGCCACTTTCTCGAGGGCCCCCGCCTTCTCCAGGATGACGTTGGCCACTCCCTCGCCCTCGCGGACGACGCCGAGGAGCAGGTGCTCAGTACCGACATGGTCGTGACCCAGGCGACGGGATTCGTCGGCCGCTAGCCCGATCACCTTGCGAACGCGCGGCGTGTAGGGCATCCATCCTGGTGGGGGGACCTCTCCTTCGGCTGAATATATCGCGCGCCCCACAACAGTTTCGACGACCTCTCGTGTCTGGCTCAAGTCCACCCCAAGCGAGCCAAGCACCCTCGCGGCGTCCCCCTCGCCCTCCCGGATCATGCCGATGAGCACGTGCTCGGTACCGATGTAGTTATGGCCGTAGCCGTGGGCCTCCTCGTGGGCCAGGGTCAGCGCCCGGTGGGCGTGCCCGTTGAGCCTCGCGGCCAAACGACCGTCCGGATCCCACGGCGGGCAGTAGCTCGGCAGGGCCAGGGACAAGAGGTCGGTGACCACGCTCGAGACAGAACGACCCTCCGAAACGGCAACCTGCTTGAGCCCGTCGTAGAGCCGGCGGGGCACCTCCAGCCGGCGGCGGTTCTCGCTCGATGGCACCTTGCACTCCTTCCCGAGTATGCCAACCTTCTCACCAATAAATATACCACCGTAGTACGGTGGTATTCAAAGATTGTTGCGCGTGGCGAGGAGAATCCCCGGAAGAGCGGGTGCGTTTCGGTGTCCCTAACACCAGCCAAGCGCTCGGCGTCGTCCCGGTAGAACACCATGGGAGTCCGACGATGAGATCTGCGGGGAGAGCAGTTGGGTCGGCGCCTTTCTCGCCAACCGTGGCTACCGTACAGTTTTCCCGGGATCATGCGATGACCCCTACCTCGGAGATCAGTCTCCTCGACGAACGGACCGTCCGGACAGCTTCTCGGCGGAATTCCAGTGGGTATGGTGGTCTGGTCGAAGACGCCCCTACTCCTCTCCGTGAACGTTCGTCACCGAGTCTCTACCTGTCTACGGGTGCGAAGCAAGCCCACTATGGTGCCGGTATCCAGGCCTCCACCGCCGGCCCGCTCACCCGTACAACAACTCGTCGAGGGCCCGGCCTTGCGCGTCGACCGGCGGGCGGGCGCCGAGCAGGGCGGTGATGGTCGGCGCCACGTCGACGAGCCGGGCATCTTTGGAGACGGCGCCCGTCCTGACGCCTGCACCCGAGATCAGGAGCGGTACCCGCATCTCCCTGGTGCTGCCGTGACCGCCCCGCGACGCCCCTTCTTCGGGCTCCGCAAACCCGAAGCCCCACGGCTCCCTGGCCTCCACGACGAAGTCGCCGAGCTTGTCGCCCGCGCGCAGGGCTTCGAGGTCCGCCGCGTCGAGGACCCTGGAGACCTGGGGCAGTTCTTCGAGGACCCTCCGTACCTCCGCCCGCTTCTCGGGCGTCGCCGACCGGCCCCGCAGGGTGACGTCCATGATCCGGCCCGCGCTCTTGACGATGACGACCTCGGTGTCGGGTGAGGGCGCGTCCCGGGGGCACGACCTCCACGCCGCTGCCGAGGTCTGGCGTCGCGGCGAGCCCCTCCACGAAGGAGCGCGGGCCGAGGAATCCATGACGATCCATCGTGCCCCCGTCAATCGCCGATGTCCACCGCCGATGCCGATCTTCGGCCCTTCGGGT
>JACCSM010000598.1 GCA_013698525.1 Rubrobacteraceae bacterium | reverse complement strand
CGGTTGTGTCCGTAAACTTCTGTAATTCGATGGTCCGCTAGAAAGAGGGGCCATCGTCCTCCAAGATGGTTGGTGTCTAAAGTCAACCGAATCGGAACGGAGTGACGATGGCCAAGGATCATCGTAGGACGGACGCGGAACCGGCGCAAGGGATCTTGCTGGACGATCCCGGCTTCCTGAAAGGGGTCGTCGAGAGGGTGGTGCAGGATTTGTTGGAGGCGGAGATGACCGAGCACGTGGGCGCCGCCCCCTACGAGCGGAGCGTGGCCCGTACCGGCCAGCGCAACGGTCACAAGCCGAGGGCTTTGAGGACCAGGGTCGGCACCCTGAACCTCGCCGTCCCCCAGGATCGGGAGGGAACCTTCTCCACCAGGCTCTTCTCCCGCTACCAGCGAAACGAGAAGGCGCTCTGTTTGGCTTTGATGGAGATGTACGTGGAGGGCGTCTCCACCAGGAAGGTCAAGGAGGTAACGGAGGCTTTGTGCGGGACCTCGTTCTCCAAGAGCCTGGTCTCCTCGCTGGCCGGGTCCCTCGACGCCGAGCTCGAAGCCTGGAGGAGCCGACCGCTGGAGGCGAAGGCGTATCCTTACCTGCTCGTGGATGCTCGCTACGAGAAGGCGAGAGTGGACGGCCGGGTGGTGAGCCAGGGGGTGCTCATCGTCTCGGCGGTGAGGGAGGACGGGCTGCGGGAGATCCTCGGGGTGGAGGTTGCGGACACCGAGAGCGAGGCGACATACCAGGAGCTCTTCCGCTCCTTGAAGCGGCGTGGTCTCTCGGGCGTGGAGTTGGTGGTCTCCGACGATCACCGGGGTCTGAAGGCGGCCATCGAGCGGCATTTCCAGGGAGCGTCGTGGCAGCGCTGCCAGGTCCACTACGCGAGGAACCTCCTCGGGATGGTGGGCCACGCAAACCGCAAGGAACTGGCGGCGGATCTCAGGGCCATCTTCGCCGCGCCCGCTAGGGAGCAAGCCCTCCAGATCGCTTCGAGCGTGGCCGAGAAGTGGCGCGAGAAGGGCAACGAGAAGGTCGCCTGCCACATCGAAGAGCACGTGGAGGAGTGCCTCGCGTGCCTGTGCTTCCCGGAGAGCCACAGGAGGCGCATCCGCACCACCAACTCTCTGGAGAGGTTCAACCAGGAGCTAAAGCGAAGGACGCGGGTGGTGAGGATCTTCCCGAACCGGGAGGCGTGCCTGCGTCTTGTGACGGCCTTGGCGGTCGAGCAGTCGGAGGAGTGGGTGACGGGCAGGCGCTACCTGAACATGGAAGATCTGCGCGAGCACCAGCGTTCGGAGGATCGCGAGGCGGAGGGGGTGATGCTCATGGAGCGGTAGAAGAGGGGGCGAGGCTTCTTGGAGGAAATTACAGAAACTTCGGGACTTGACCCGCGATCTGTCGGCATCGGACTACGTTTATGTGTGGGTAGACGGGATACACACCAAGGTGAGGCTGGGAGAAGACGATAGGCTTTGCTGCCTAGTGATGGTGGGGGCGAGGATCGACGGCCAGAAGGAGCTCATCGCCTTACAGGACGGCTACCGGGAGTCCAAAGAGTCGTGGGCACAGCTGCTTCGAGACCTCAAAAAGCGGGGGATGCGGGCACCCGTCTTGGCGGTAGGCGACGGGGCGTTGGGGTTCTGGGCGGCGGTGAGGGACGCCTTCCCCCAGACCCGCTCCCAGCGAGATTGGGTACACAAAACCGCCAACGTTTTGGATGCGTTGCCAAAGAGCGCGCATGGGAGGGCCAAGAAGGCCATCAAGGAGATAACGGAGGCGGAGAACAAGGCCGAAGCGAAGAAGGCCGTGAAGGCGTTGGTAAAGGAATTCGGGGTCAAGTGGCCCAAGGCGGTCGAGAAGGTCACCAACGACGAGGAGGCGCTGCTGAGTTACTATGACTACCCAGCAGAGCACTGGAGGCACCTTAGGACGACCAACCCAATAGAGTCACCGTTCGCCACGGTGAGGGCGAGGACGGACATCACCAAGGGACCGGGGTCGAGGGGGGCGGGGGTGGCGATGATCTTCAAGCTATTGGAGGCTCAAGAAGGGAGGTGGCGAAGGTTAAACGGCTACCGGCTGGTCCCTCTGGTGAGGGCTGGGGCCGTGTTCGTAAACGGAGAGTTGGTCGAAAGAGCCGAAGAGAAGGAAGCCGCGTGAGTAGGAAGCCCGATCCACAACATTTGACGATACCTCTTCAGAGGGCGGGATGGCTCGTACAGTCTCTCAAAGAGAGAGGTCTTCTGGTCGGGATTGGATCTATCACTCGCTCACCTCAGGCCCGTGAGTCGGGAGCGCTCGGCCCCGACTTCATCAC
>JACCSM010000595.1 GCA_013698525.1 Rubrobacteraceae bacterium | reverse complement strand
CTGACAAGCGGAGGCCGCAGGCCGAAGCGTGCTGACTTGCTGAAGTGCTAATCACCCTACTTCCTCGGCGATGGTGAAGAGTTCTTCGGCGTGCCGGCGCACGGACTTTGCGAGGTCGTCATTCGCTGTGGCGATGAGGATCCGTCGGAGGGGGGCGTGGAAGCGCGTCATTTCGTCTTCGGACATGCCCGAGAGGTTCTGCCAGCCGATGGGGTTGCGCTCGCCGGGAAGGGGGTTGCGTCGGATCAGGCGCAACTCCACGGGGAAGTGCTCTTTTTCGGGGAGATCTATGAGGATGTCGAAGGGACCGGCGACGCCCTTGCGGTAGCGGGTGAGATAGCGGGACCAGGCTTCTTCGACGCGGCGGCGCCAGGAGGCATCGTCGCGGAGCCGGTTCAGCGAGGAGTAGCTCGGGTGTCGCTCGTCGAACTCCAGGGCGAGATGGTAGGGCCTGCGGTCTGCGAGGCGTTTCATTAGGGTGGCCGTGGAGCTCTCGGCAGAGTCCTCGAGAAGGACGAAGGCTCCCGCGTCGTCCTTCTCGGAGAGCTCGTCGAAGGTCACGTTGCCCGCCCCTACGGCGTCCTGGACGGCCCTGAGGAACATCACGGTCGGGATACGCAGAGCGTGGTGGCCGTAGACGTTGTAGTAAACGAGGTAGCGGGAGAAGACGACGGATTGCAGGGTGCCAGCCCCTTCTTCGTCCAGCGCCAGTATCGCCTTGTTCTCATGGCCCACGATCCTGAGGCGCTGTATGAGGGACTCCACTTCGACAAGGCCATAGGGGACCCTGGCCCCCCTGGCGTCGCGGACCAGGCGGTCGAGGGCATCCAGGTTCAAGGTGCCGAAGAGGATGTCCCGCAGCAGATGTTCCGTTGGCGTCAGGCTGTGCGGCGGTTTATCCCCGCGCGAGACCAGCCTGAAGACGTTGTGGGGTTCGAGATCCCACTCTGCCCTCAAGACCTTCGCCACCTCGGTATGTTCGATCCAGCGCCTGCTCAGCTCTTTGAGGGTGGGCGCGCCCGGGACCTTGATCCCTTCGATGGAAGTGGCGTAAGGGTACCGGCCCGCGTCCAGAAGCAGGGCTGCGGCCAGGGCGGTCCTTACGTCTCGGTCTTCGAGATAAGCGCCAGATTCCGCGATCCGCTTGAGCGTCAGCCCCGCGAGGTGATAGACGCCGACTGCGTGATCCAGGCGCGTGTGACGGGCCCTCGGGAAGGACCCGAAGGTAAACCCTAGCTGGCTCATGCCCTTGAGACGCTGCATCGCGCCGGTCTCGAGCAGGGCCTTCACCGCCCGATCTATAGAGACGTCCCCCCAGATCACGTCCCTGACTCTTCTGCCGGAGCCCCCGAAGAGCTCCCCAACCGTACCGCTCAATGACGCTCCCGATCTCGTGCTCTCGGCTATTCTAACGAAAATGTACCCGCCCGAAAGGATGCCTCGGGCGGGCAACGGGTGTAACATTCCGGTTCTCGAGAGAGGAGAGACTATACACATAGAAGAGGTGCACGCTCTGCAGGGAGAGTCGGTTACCCTCAGGCCGCCGCGGGAGTCCGACGTGGAGGTGGTCTACTCCTGGGACAGAGATCCCGAGCTCGCCGCCTGGAACGGGCGGTCGCCTATCTCCATCTCCCTTTCGGCCGCCCGGCGCGACTACCTGGCCCGCTGGGAGGACCCGAGCGTCAAGACTTTTATCATAGAGGCCAGTGGGGAACCGATCGGCATGGCGACCCTCTACGACTTCCGCCGCGACGGCTGCGAGCTCGGCATAAAGATCGGCCCCGGAAACCTTCGTGGCAGGGGCTACGCCACCGAGGCCGTTACCCTCCTCCTCGACTACGTCTTCGACACCCTGGGCCTCAGAGCAGTCCGCGGCTCGACCCTGGCCCACAACGACCGTATGCAAAGGGTCTTCGAGAAGAACGGCTTTGTGCAGGTCGGTGACGGTTCCCTCCTTAGCCGCTACGATAATCGCCGCTACACCGAGCTCTTCTACGAGCTCCAACGGGTAGATCAGAGACCATAGTGGCACGCGCGAAGAGGATCTCTGCCAGAGCCGCCACTGGCTTCGTTCTGCAGTAGGAAAACGGCGGATCCCGCAATACCCCGGCGCTTTGGGCTCGCTATCCTGTCCGACTACACTATCCTGGCCTGTCCGACTACAATAAGGCTGATGAAGACACAGCTTGAACTGAACATCAGGAGCCGGGGCGCGATGAGCGGGGTGCTGACCATGGGCAGCCTCGATCCAGCGTTCGACGCCGCCACAGGCGTGGACGGAGAGCCTGTGGTCGTTGACCTGCGCACGGTCGAGTTCGTCGAGCCGGCCGGACTCTGCGCTCTCGCAGCGCTACTGGAGTACCTGTGCGCCCGCTGTGAGGTGGTAGATCTGGCACTCACCGGACGCGATGTGCCGGCCTATCTGGAGCGGATGAACTTCTTCAGGTCGTTCGGTGAACGGGTACGCACCAACGCCGA
>JACCSM010000580.1 GCA_013698525.1 Rubrobacteraceae bacterium | reverse complement strand
TCAAGGAGCATCTGAGGGCCGTGTCTAGCCTCGCCCTGCGCATCGGCAGCGAAATATCCTTGCCGGGAGAACAGATGGAGGCCCTGACCAGCGGGGCCATGCTGCACGACTTGGGTAAGATAGGTATACCGGATCGCATCTTGCAAAAGACCGGTCGCTTGACCGAGGATGAATACGCGGAGATAAAGCGGCATCCGATGTTGGGTGTCTCGATCCTCACCCCTGTAAGAGAGCTGGCGTCCGCGTTGCCGGTCATCAAACACCATCACGAGCGCTTCGACGGTAAAGGATACCCCGACGGGCTGCGCGGCGAGGACATCCCCTTGATAGCAAGGGTAGTCTCGGTGGCCGACGCGTTCGACTCCATGGTCCGCGGTAGGCCGTACGGTTACGGCATCTCCCGGAAAGCCGCTCTCGGGGAGATCGAGGAGAACTCAGGGACCCAGTTCGATCCCCGTATCGTGAGGGCGCTTCTGGAAGTCGTATACGCTCCCGGCGACCGCCAGGCCAACTCCGCCGGTTAGCGACACGTACCGGAAGCACGAGGTGCTCCGACTGGCACCTCTCCCAAAGAATTTTCTCGAGAGGATGAAGAATCACTCATTTGAGTGATACGGGCAACACCATCCCCGTAATATGCTGTACCCGCTATGTGGTTTCGGGCGAAACCTCGGAGTCCTTGGTTTCGTCCCGGAGGGAAAGGAGCCGCAGCGGTTGGTCCACAGAGAATATCTGCGCGTAACAACTGCAAACAAGATTGTTAGAGGCGAACCGAGGCCTTCCGGCCCACGATCAGCGCTCTGGAGATAGACATGCAGGGAATATCGTTGGATCTGCCGACCGGTTACTATCTGGAAAGAGACCCGGACATCTTGACTCTACGACGGCTCGACGGGTCCATAGTGGGCGCTTTTTCCGCCCGTGGCGCCGCCCCCGAAGCCGTGCGGCGGATGGTTCAGGAGACCGTCCAGGGAGAGGATTCCGCCGCCGTCCAGCCTTCTTTACAGGTGCGTTTCTTCGGCCACTTTGAGATGCTCTGCGATGGTGAGACCATGCCCCTGGGCCGTAACGGCAAAGCGCTGACCATACTCAAATACCTGCTGGCAAACCGCAGCCGTCCTGTCTCGCAGGATCACCTCATGGGCTGGCTGTGGCCCGAGTCCAACCTCAAGAAAGCCCGATGGTCCCTGAACTCCGCTATCCACGGCCTGCGCAAGCTTCTGAGCGGATGTTCGTCTTCCGTCACCATGAACTATGTCTTCCTCGAGGACGGATACTATCGTCTGTCCCCGAGCGTCCGGGTGACAACAGACGTGGACGACTTCGATAGGCACCACGAGCGAGGCCGTAGGCTGGAGAAGGACGGTCGGACGCGGGAGGCGGCCATCGACTACGAAAAGGCCGTCGAGCTGTATAGGGGCGACTACCTGATAGAGGACCTGTACGAGGATTGGACCATGGTCGAGCGTGAGCGGCTGGCTAACGCCTACATAGACCTTCTTGGCCGGCTAGCCATCCACTACATGGAGGTTGGGCAGCACCAGGAGAGCATCCGCGCCTGTTACAGGGTACTGGAGAAGGATCGCTGCCATGAAGACAGCTATCGCCTGCTGATGGAGTGCTACGCCCGTCTCGGCCTGCGGGCAAGGGCGTTGCACCAGTACAGGATGTGCGAACAGATACTAGGACGGGAGTACGGGACCTCACCCTCGCCGGAGACCAGGTCCCTCTACGTGAGACTCCTGAAAGACGAGAGTGCATGAGGGCTGCCGGACCGGAGTGAAGAATGGACGCGAAGTCAACACCCGGATTCCGTGCAAGAGCGGCCCGCGGGGTTTTCGCACAGCCTGTCGTGGGTACCGACCAGAGCAGACCGTAAGAGGCGGAAAGGACCGTATGAACGACGCGATGCAGCAGCGGCTCATAACCATACTGGCAGTCACGATAGCCTATCTCATCAGCCAGTACGTCACCGAAAGACTCATAGACCTACCCGAGGAGCGCGGGGTCAAAGACGATGCCATCGAGGCGCTTCTCAAGGGGGCAACGACCGCGACCTCGACCATCCTGGCCTCGATCCTCGTGCGGCGGCTACTCAGATCCTGAATCCCGCATCGAACTCGAGACTCTAGAATCGCCGGAGCCCGAGGCGGGGTTTCGGCTTCTTGTAGCGTCCAAACAGGCACCTCGCGCACCGCTCCTCCTACGCCTCCGGCTGGTTACCATCCCCGGCAACAGGGCGCGTTACGATACACTCGTAGCGAGAAGTGTGTTTGAAAGGATGGCGGAGGCATTGCTGTGAAGGAACGAGTATGGAACTTTCGGGAGATCGGACGCCTCCCAGCGCCGGGCGACAACGTGGCTATGGCGACCCGCAGGGTGGAGGCGGGGACGCGCGTATCCCGTGAAGGCTCGGAGTTTGCGGTTGGTCACACGGTCCTCGAAGGCCACCGCTTCGCCGTCGAGCCGATAGCAGAAGGGGAGGACCTGCTCTCCTGGGGCCTCCGCTTCGGGCGGGCGGTGAAAGACATCGCACCCGGCGATTACGCTTGCAACGAGAAGATCCTGCGCGTGCTGCGCGAACGCTTCAAGGCTTCTCCCCGACGTGAGGAAGATCCTGAAGGGACCTCGGACCAGGGCGGGGGACGCGTCCCAGGAGGGCAGGATGAGACCGGCCTGAGCCTGCCTGAAGAGCCGAACTTCAGCGACGCGGAGCTGGAGCCCTACGTCCTCGACGAGGAGG
>JACCSM010000573.1 GCA_013698525.1 Rubrobacteraceae bacterium | reverse complement strand
CCAACGGCTACGTGGCCGTTACAAGGGACGGTTTTCGCCTCACGAGGACCGGCGTGAGCCTGCGTCCCGGTCCCGGCAACTTCGCGCGCGAGACGCGGCTCGCCGCCTGGATGGAACGCCTCGATGCTTTGAAAGACGGCCCCGGCGGCGGCCTATACGACATGAGAGAGACCGTCGCGGGTGTCTCGGATCGCCTGAAGTGGCTGGCCGGGACCGTACATGGGGTCAGTGTGCTTGCCGAGCGCACGGAGCGCGCTCGGGCCCTGGTCTTACGCTTAGCAAGACGCCGAAGGACCGGAGGGGAGAATTCCAGGAGGGCCTTTCTGGAGCGGGAGAGGGCTCTCTCCGTCCTTTCCAGCGAGACTTCCCGGACGGAGGAAACCCTCGGCGACGCAGAGAAACGTGCTGCCCGCGCCAAGGAGGAGCTCGTCTCCGCTACCGCCGCCGCCGAGGAGGCCGGCGCGGCCTCGGCCGACTCGGCCCGGAGGTTGTCGGAGGTGGGCGCTACCCTCGAAGCTGGCGCGAGTCGCAGGGAGGCGATCTCACGCAGGCTGGAGCGGTCCGCGGGCTCTCTGGTGGAGGCAGCCGGCAACCCTGAAGCCCTCGCAGCCAGGGCTGCGAGGGCTTCCACAAAGCTCGTCACGGCCGTTCGCTCGCGCAGAAACGGCTTGCGGCGCCTCAGAGGAGAGGCAGCCGAGGCGCACCGCCGGGTCTCCGCGGAGCGCACGACCCTCTCCCGCAGGACCGTGGATCTCGCAGGCAGACTAGCCACCGCCCGCGCTAACGCCGAACGCCTCGCCGAAGAGGTGGACAGGGCCGAATGCGCGGCGACCGAGGCCGGCGAGGAGATACAGGCAGAGTGGGGCGCCACCCTCGAAACGGCCCGCCAGGAGGCCGAGAAGCACGAGGAGAGCACGGACGGAGAACGACACACCCTCGCCCGCAGGCTCAAACGCTTTGGGGACGTAAATCTCCTCGCCCTCTCGCAGGAAGAGGGACTGCGCGAACGCCACGCATTCGTCTCGGCCCAGAGGGCCGACGCCGAGGCCGCAGCCAACGAACTAAACCGCATAATACAGTCGGTAGACCGGGAGATTGAGTCACGTTTCACGGAGACCTTCGGGCGGGTAAGAGATGCGTTCGGGGAGATGGTGCCGCGGATGCTCGAGGGGTCTTCCGGGGTCCTGGATCTCTCTGAGGAGGGAGTGGAGATCGGGTTACGCTTGGGGAGGAAAGGCTGGAGGCCCTTGCGTGTCCTGTCCGGGGGCGAACGGGCACTGCTCGCGCTGTCGTTCCTGTTCAGCGTGTTCTTGAGCCGGCCAGGGGGGGATTCGGGGGCGTTCTGCGTGCTAGACGAGGCCGAGGCGGCGCTCGACGATCTCAACCTGGCTCGTTTTCTCTCTGTGGTAGACTCTCACCGGGCAAACGGCCAGTATCTGCTGGTCACCCATCAAAAACGAACGATGGCCGCGGCTGACGTGCTCTACGGGGTGGTTCAGGATGCCTCCGGGGCCACCACTGTTGTGTCGAAGCGTTTGCAGGGAGAGTAAGAAGTCGCCTATGGCGCGCTCGTGGCGTAGTTTTTTCAGACGAAACACAGACGAAGAGCAGGAAAAAGGCCCGGCGGTAGCGAGCGAGCCGGAGCCTTCCACTGACGAAGTCGAAGTAGGCAACGGCCACCATTCTGCGGATCTCGCCGAAGGGGTGCCCAAGGCAGAGGAAGTGCAGGCGGAGAGGAAGGAACCTGCCGCCGCGGACGCATGGGCGGTCGATGAGATCGAACCTGGTGAGGCTGAGGAACCTCTGCCAGAGCCGAGCGTGGTCGAGGAGGCACAGGATGCCGAGACCGTCGCCGAGCTACAAGAGTCGGGCGGGTGGTTTGGCAGGCTGAGGCAGGGCCTCAGCCGCAGCCGCGCATCGTTCGTCGGACAGCTCAACGCCGCCGTCGCCGAGTTCAGGGACGTCGAGGACGAGGAGTTCTGGGAGAGAGTAGAGGAGATCTTGATCTCCTCTGATGTCGGGGTTCCGACCACGGCGAAGCTTGTCGGTGAGCTGGAGCAGGAGGCACTCGAGAGGAACATCACGAGCGGTTCCGAGTTGCGGGAGCTCATGATCGAGCACGCCACCAGCATGTTAGATGGGCCTGTCGAGCTCGACGTCTCGCACGAGCCTACGGTCATCCTGATGGTCGGGGTGAACGGGACGGGCAAGACGACGACAATAGGCAAGCTCTCGCGTTTCCTGCCGGGGACGAAGATGTTCGCCGCAGGGGACACGTTCAGGGCTGCGGCCATCGAGCAGCTTCAGCAGTGGGGCGAGAGGACGGGTACGCCCGTAGTGGCGCGCGAGCGCGGCGCCGATGCGGCAGCCGTAGCCCACGAAGCCGTACATTCCGCCAGACGCGAGGGTACTGACGTACTGCTCATCGACACGGCGGGCAGGCTGCACACCAAGGTCAACCTGATGGCCGAGCTCGACAAAGTGCAGAGGGTCGTACAGCAGCAGCTTCCAGGGGCGCCCCACGAGGTGCTGATGACGGTCGACGCGACCACGGGCCAGAACGGTTTGAGGCAGGCCCAGATGTTCAAAGAAGTAGCCGGGCTCACCGGGATCATTCTCACCAAACTCGACGGGACCGCCAAGGGCGGTATCGCCCTCGCCATAGCCAACGAGGTCGGGGTGCCGATCAAGCTGATCTCGGTCGGGGAGAAGGTCGAGGACCTGCACCCGTTCGACGCCCGCGAGTTCGCAGAAGCATTGTTTGGAGATTTATAGATGTTCGATACGTTAGGCGAAAGGCTCAACAAGGCACTCGACGGGGTCCGCGGCAGCGGCAACCTCACCGAGGATCAGGTAAAGAAGGTTACGCGTGAGATCCGTCTGGCCCTGCTCGAGGCTGACGTGAACTACGGCGTCGTCAAGGAGTTCGTCTCCAACGTCCGCGAGCGGGCCACCGGGGCCGAGGTCTCCAAGGCGCTGAGCCCGGGTCAGCAGGTTGTCAAGATAGTCGACGAGGAGCTTGCGAGTCTTATGGGCGGCACCGCCCACAAGCTCTCCTTCGCCTCCAGGGCGCCCACCGTTGTGATGCTCGCAGGCCTCAACGGCCACGGCAAGACGACGGCGGCGGGGAAGCTGGCTTTGTTCGTGCGGAAGCTCGGGAAGAACCCGTATCTGGTCGCGTGCGACACATACAGGCCAGCCGCGATCGAGCAGTTGCAGCAGATCGGACGCGAGCTCTCTGTGCCCGTATACACGGAGGGCACGGGGCCGAAGCCAGAGGAGATCGCCGAGCGCGGCATCAGGGAGGCCAGAGACGGTGGGTACGACTTCGTAATCGTCGACACTGCAGG
>JACCSM010000563.1 GCA_013698525.1 Rubrobacteraceae bacterium | reverse complement strand
GGGTCCGGATTCTCGGCGTAGGAGCCCATTTTGTCGAAGCCCCAACCCATCACGGAGGCGTATGCGCTGACCAGGTAGAAGAGCCCGATCACCAGCGCCGAGGCGAGAACCACCCGGGGTATCGTGCGCCTGGGATTACGAGCTTCCTCCCCCAGAGGAGCCGACGCCTCGAACCCGATAAAAGCCAGGATGGAGAAGACCATCCCCTTGAACACCCCTGACCATGTACCTTCCAGCGAGTTTGCGGGGTTGAACACCCCGAGCGTGTTGTCCTCACCTGCGGCGAGGATCATATACAGGCCGAGGGGGAGGAAAGCTACTATCTCGAAGATCCCGAGTACTATGCCGGCGTTGGTGGAGAGCCTGATGCCCCAGTAGGTCAGGTAGAAGACCAGGCCTGCGGCCACGAGCACCCACACCCACCAAGGGATGTTTATGCCGAGCCTGTTCTGGAAGACGTCCGCCGTGGTCGCGGCGAAGACGAGGTAGAGGAGCGGGGCGACGAGCGGTTCGGCCAGGAGAAATGCCCACCCGACAAGGAAGCCGACCTTCGGCCCTAGAGCGCGGCTGGTGTATGTGTAGAGTCCCCCGGCCGAAGGCATCTGCTTGGCGAGTTGCCCTACGGAGTTGGCTATGAGAAGCGCCACCCCGAGGGCGAGAAGCACCGAGAGCGGTAGCACTTGTCCCGCGAAAGAGAAGCCGACCAGAAGAGAGAAGGCCACCGCCGCAGCGGGAGCCATGTGCGTGATCGACTGGAACAACACCTGCGCAAAGCCGATGGAATGCTCCCGCAGATGGTCGAATCTTTGGCCGGATTCCATCTCCAACCTCCTCCGACAAAACATGATTCCCTAGGCCCAACGATACATCCAGGCAATGCTCGGTGCCAGGGGCTGGTGAGGCCCCGTGAAGACCTGTGGCCGGAAAGATGCCCCGCCTGGCCTGCTAGGGGCTGTGGCTAGAGTGCGGGCACGGGGTTCAGGGCAGAGACCTCTCCTGGCGGCTCGACCCGAGCCCCTGCGAGGTCCACGTCGAGCGCCCAGGACTCTGCCACGACACCACGCGCTTCGAAGGTTGTTTTCATCGCTGAGGCTATCTCCCTGGCTCTTGTCTCGGGCGCGAAGGCGAGGACGGTGGGACCTGAGCCCGAGAGGCAGGCGCCGTGGGCGCCGGTCTCCAGTGCGACCTCTATAACGTCCTCCAGTCCTGGGATGAGGTGGGAACGGTAGGGTTGGTGGAGCCTGTCCTGCATGGCGACGCGAAGGAGATGATACTCGCCTGTCGCGAGGGCACCTAGCAGGAGACCGGAGCGGCCGACGTTGAAGGCGGCGTCGCGGTGAGGGACCGAGTCAGGGAGGGCGCGGCGCGCCGCCGTGGTCGAGACGGCGAAGTCGGGGACGGCGACTATCACCTTGAGGTCCTTCGGTTCGAGGCGCACGGCGCTCACGCCGATGGGGGTGAGGGTTCCGATCACCAGCCCGCCGAGGAGGGCAGGGGCTGCGTTATCAGGGTGCCCATCGAGCTCGCAGACGATGTTGAGCAGGTCGGGGGCGGCGATCTGACCCCCGAACAGGTCGTTGGCGGCGACGGCCCCGCCGACGAGAGCAGCCGCGCTCCCGCCCAAACCCCGGGTCGGCGGGATAGCGTTCTCCTGCACGAGTCGGAAGTGGGCGTCTGACTCGCCGACGAGCTCTGCCACGAACCGGGCCGCCCTGTAGGCAGGGTGCTCGGGACCGCGCGGGATCAGGTCGGCACCTGTGCCTCGTATCTCTACAGTCGGATGGGGAGACCTGTCCAGCCCGATCCTCATGCTCAAGGAGAGCGCGAGCCCCACCGCATCGTAACCTGGTCCGAGGTTCGCTGAGGTGGCGGGGACCCGGACGGAGATCACCTCGCCGACATCTCCATTCGCCCGGCGACCGCCTCGAACGTCGCGGGGACGGGATCGGGGAGTCGCACACGACCCAGGATCACATCAGGGTCCTTGAGCCCGTGCCCGGTCAAGACGCTCACGACCGTGCCCTCTGGCCCCCTGCCTTCGCCGGCGAGCTTTAGGAGGCCTGCTATGCCGGCCGCCGAGGCGGGCTCGCAGAAGACACCCTCCTCCTGGGCCAGCATCTCCTGGGCGGCCAGGATCTCCCCGTCCGTGACGCTCTCTATGAGGCCCCCCGACTCGCGCGCGGCCGAGAGTGCACCCTCCTTACTCGCCGGTGAACCGATCCTGATGGCGCTCGCAACCGTCTCCGGACTCTCGAAGTCGTGGCCAGCCACCAGCGGGGAGGCGCCCTCAGCCTGGAAGCCGAGCATGCGGGGAGCCGAGTCAGCGTGCCCAGCCCCGCGCCACTCACAGAAGCCTTTCCAGTACGAGGTGATGTTGCCCGCGTTGCCAACGGGCAGGGCCAGCGCGTCGGGCGGATCTCCGAGGGCTTCCGCGACCTCGAAGGCCGCGGTTTTCTGGCCCTCGATACGGTCTGGGTTCACCGAGTTGACTAGGGTGACGTCGCCGAGCTCTTCGGCGATCCTCTTTGAGAGCTTCAGCGCTGCGTCGAAGTTGCCCTCGATCTGGACTATCCGCGCCCCGTGGGCGAGGACCTGTACGGCCTTGCCGAGCGCTATCTTGCCTGCCGGCACGACGACGAAACACTCTATGCCAGCACGCGCCGCGTAGGCCGCCGCCGAGGCCGCGGTGTTCCCCGTCGAGGCGCAGACGCAGGCGCGGCTCCCCGTCGCGGCGGCCCTGCTCATGGCCACCGTCATGCCGCGGTCCTTGAACGAGGCCG
>JACCSM010000533.1 GCA_013698525.1 Rubrobacteraceae bacterium | reverse complement strand
TGCTACTGGAGGCCGTGCCGAAGGCAGGGTCGCCGGACGACTATCGAAGCGCCGTCCTCGACGAGAATGTGCTGTTGAAAGGGGCCGCCACGACCCGGGCGAAGTCCCTGCGCCACCTGCGCGAGCTGTACGTCCTGGACGAGGCAGACGTGCGGTTTGGCGCGCTTAGGACGCTGTGGGCGTTCGATCCGCCGTCGCGGTCCCTCCTGGCTCTCCTCTGCGCGGTTAGCCGCGACGCACTACTGCGCTCCACCGCGGAGCTGGTTGTCGAAACCTCCGCCGGCACTACCGTAGATGCCGGGATGCTCTCTGGACCCGTGGCCGCTTCTTTCCCGGATCGCCTGACCCCCGGTATCCTTGCCAAGGTAGGACGCAACGCCGCCTCCTCGTGGACCCAATCTGGACACTTAAAGGGACGCGTGAAGAAGGTTCGAGTTCGTACGGCGCCCTCGGTCGGTGCCGTGGTCTACGCGTTGCTGCTGGGGCACCTTTGCGGGGCACGCGGACTCGCGCTCTACGAGACGCTGTGGGCGCGCCTGCTAGACATGCCTCCGAACGAGATCGACGCGCTCGCCTTCGCCGCCTCGCAGCGGGGGCTGCTGGACTACCGGAGGATGGGCGACGTGGCCGAGTTCGGGTTCTCGAAGCTCCTGGACGGTTACCGTGGCTAGCGTCGAGGGTCTCATGAGAGCGTACGAGCGCTTCGTAGGAGCGGAGTGGGTGAAGAGCGTCGCCCCGCAGGAGCGGGTCTGGTTCGCCTTGTACGAGCCGCGCGACGAGCGGCGCCTTCGACTCCGGATCGGCGCGTTCGAGGAGGCGACGATCCGGGCCGGGCACGGGTGGCTCGCCTGCGACCTGACGGACGAGTTCGCCCGCTGGATGGCCTCCCAGGAGTACCGCGAGAGCTACTTCGCGTCGCCCGAGGACCTGACCGAGGACCTGCTCGACGACTTCGCCGAGCGGCTCGCGCAAACCGTTCGGAGTGTGCTCAGCTCGCCCGAGGCGGACGAGAAGAGTGTCGTCGCGATCTACGGGGTGGGCTCGCTCTTCGGGCTCGCGCGGGTCTCGCTGCTCCTCGAGAAGATCGCTCCCCAGGTGCGGGGCAGGCTCCTCGTCTTCTTCCCCGGAGAGCACGACAACGGCAACTACCGGCTGCTAGACGCCCGCGACGGCTGGAACTACCTCGCCATCCCCATAACCGCCCAGGAGGGTACCACGACATGATCAACCGCGAAGTATTCGCCCGCGACCCCCTAAAGAACTCAATCCCCAACGACGGGGTAGCCAAGATCGTGGAGCCGGAATCGCCGGGCGACTGGGATGTCCTGCGCTACGAGCTCTCGACCTTCGTCTGCGAGGGCGAGTACAGGCGAGGCTTGGAGACGATTCTAGACACCTACCTGCGCAATCTGGACAGGCCGACCCAGCCCGCCGCCTGGGTCAGGCGCTACCTGGCCCCCAGAGGGTAGGGCTTCCGGCATCGCACAAGAATGCTAATACTCCGGGCAGGGTGTTGCTGGTTAGCGTAGGCATGGGCTCACTCAAGTGGTACCGGCCCGTTTGCGCGGGCAGACCATGACATGAGCGTAAGCCGCCCTCAAGATCTTCGTCGAGTCAAGAGTAGGACACCGACGACCAACGCTGTGCCGAATGTGTGAAGTTTCCAAGCCGATGCCGGACGATAACGATCGCGACACCGACGTCTTCGTTCATGAGTTCTAGATTAGGCGAGTAGATGTACGTGTCCTGCTTCCGATGCCTCTTAGAGTGAACAAAGCCGTGTCAACAGTAGCGCAACAGTAGGGACAGAACCAACTGGTATCTAACGGTACTCCGTGTACACAAATCCGCTTACCTACGCGGATTTACCGCATACCTAAGGGCTTTTGCATTTGTCTGAAAATCATGGTGTCCCCGGTTCGAATCCGGGTCCCGCCACTCGTAAAAGCCCTGCAAATGGCAGAAAAAAGTAAGAGCCTCGTCAGTGCTGCCGGAGCCCTTTGACAAAGGCGTGTCAACAGCCGGATCGAGAAATGGTCTCTTGTAGTGCTGCTGTAGCGGAGTCTTGCATGCCTTCTGTGGCGCGGGTGTAGATGGCGAGGGGCATCCTGTTATCGTGGGCAAACCGAAACCCGATGCTTTTCGGCCCGCCACAAAGACGCCACAACCAGCTTCTCGGGAGGCGCCATAAGAGCGGTCTCTGAGGCGATGGCAAGCCCCGCTCTGGGTTCGCCCCTTCCATTTGGGAGTATAGTGCGCCAAGCTTTCACTACCTTTGAGGCACCGCTATACAAGCGAAGACCTTTCGGGGGTGGGAGCTCGCCTGCTCTGTTCCCCCGATCGCGTAGAAGACAGTGTGTTCGCGGACGGTCGGTTGAGCCTGACGAGCCTTAGGATTCCATCCGCTCGACCCACTGAGACCTCCATTCCGGTGCCTCGAACGGCTCAGCGAAGTACCATCTGTCTCGCCACATCCTCCCGTCGCGCAGCTCGCTGATTACCACCACGTCCAATACCCGCCCGTCGCCGTATTCGATGACCCCCTCGACGACCCACAGTCCCTCCTTGACCAACACTCGGCACACCTGCAGAGCCGACGGCGGGGTGGGGTGGGCTTCCTGGAACGCCAGCATGTTCTCCCGGCCGCGGAAGCGCTCCCCTGACTGGGGCATCTCCATCACGTAGTCTTCGGGGTGACGCACGTTGTATTCCTCTTCGGGGATGTGCCGTGAATACAGATCAGTAAGGAAGCGGTGTGCCTCCTGCTCGTCCATCTCCTCGAGGTTGGGCACCCGCTGCTCGGCCATCTCCGCTGCTCCTTTCGTAGTCACAAGGTCCTGTACCTACTCCGCCATGCTGCCATCCAGCGAAGTCCGTCGCATCCCACGAAGCCCTGTTCACCCAACCTCATGGAAGGTGCGTTCGCGGAAGTACATATCCACGATCCTGCATAGAGTACGGGTCCTATATAGGTGCACAAGATAAACGAACACAGGCCGGTCTATATCCTCTACCAGTTTGCCGCAGGAGAACAATTAACTGTTCAATCATTCTGTGCACCTATCTAGTTTCTGGTGCGAAATAGAAGAACGAGCAACCGTAGGCATCGGTTCCCCGTTGGCTTCGGTTTATGCTCCGCTTCGAGCTCACCGAGCCACCAGTGTTTGGGCTATGGTATCCAGGTTTGCCGTTAGCACGCCCCAACCCACCCATCTACCGAAGCCCTCCTCGCCTCTATCCCGACAACGGCCCAGATATTCGCGGCGCTTCATGACGCTTATGCGTCCCTCTATCCCCGCCCTAAACCTCCTCGCTCTCTTGAACCATCTTTGCCGCTCGTGCTCCTCGCGTTCGGCGCTCTTCTTGCCAGCTCTTTGGGCAAGCACACCTTCTTTACCCCCATCTCTTTGGCTACCCGCTCGTTCTCTTTGGAATGCACATTGCGGTCCGCCGCTATCAGCTCTGGCGCTTTGCCGAACAGGCGCAGATGATCCTCCAGGGTCGGTTCGAGCTGAGCTTCATCACCAGAGTTGCCATCCAGTATCCAGAACCCGCTTACGATGCCCCCCTCCACCTCAGAGAGCCACACCTTCCTTCCGAACTCCGTTTCCTTGCGTGCCTTGCCCCTGCGTACCTTATGGCCGTGTGCTCCTCGAAGATGGAGAG
>JACCSM010000507.1 GCA_013698525.1 Rubrobacteraceae bacterium | reverse complement strand
ATAAACTCGACAAACTCTATCGGAGATACGTTAGAATGTGCGCTCGTGAGGTCGAAAATCGAGTGAGGAGAGATTATGACGGAGCAGGAGATACAGGAGAAGGGCTACGCGAACCCTGACGCCCTCGTCAGTACCCAGTGGGTCGCAGAGCATCTGGACGACACGGAGAACGTACGCATAGTCGAATCGGACGAGGACGTGCTCCTCTACGACATAGGACACGTCCCGAACTCCGTGAAGGTAGACTGGGTCGAGGACCTGAACGATCCGCTAATGCGTGATTACCTCGACCCTGACCACTTCGCCAACCTCATGGCTGAGTTGGGCATCTCGCCTGACACGACGGTCATCTTCTACGGGGACAAGAACAACTGGTGGGCGACATACGCCCTATGGGTGTTCGGTCTCTTCGGCCACGACAACGTGAAGGTCATCGACGGTGGAAGGATAAAGTGGGAGGCTGAGGGTCGCGAGATGACCCAGGAAGTGCCTTCCTTTGCCAGGGCTGACTACCCCGTTCCAGAGAGGGACGACTCCAGGATAAGGGCGTTCAAGGAGGATGTGGATAGGCACCTTGAGGCCAGGGGCCAGATGGTCGACGTGAGGAGCCCTGGTGAGTACAGGGGAGAGCTGCTTCACATGCCCGACTACCCACAGGAGGGCGCGCTCAGGGGAGGGCACATCCCGGGGGCCGCGAACGTGCCATGGGCTAGGGCTGTGAGGGAGGATGGGACCTTCAAGAGTGCTGATGAGCTGAGGGAGATCTATGAGGGGGAGGTGGGCCTCAGCCAGGGGGAGGACGTAATAGCCTATTGCAGGATCGGCGAGCGCTCCTCCCATACGTGGTTCGTCTTGAAGTACCTCCTCGGTTACGAGGGCGTGCGTAACTACGACGGTTCTTGGACCGAGTGGGGCAACCTCGTGCGGGCTCCCATAGAAAGATAGAGGTTTGGAAGCGGAGCAAGAAAAGACGGATCGCAACAGGAAGAGCGGCGCGGATTTCCTGGTCGAGCATGCCAGGAGCCCCCGCCACAAGAACGAGGGGGGCGCCCCCGAAGACGCCGACGTTGCGATACCCGGCGGCAGCCCCGAGTGCGGCGGTTCTGTGGTCGTCTACCTCAAGGGAGATGCTGACGGCAAGGTAGAGTGGCTCTCGTGGACCGGACAGGGAGACACCATAAGTATGGGAGCCACCTCGATTGTGGTCGAGCGCATCCTGAGTGAGGGCCTCAGCATGGAAGAGGTCCTCCAGATGGACTACGAGCAATTCGTCGATTCCCTGGGTAGAGAGGTTATTGGCAGCCGCACGAGGCATGCTACGCTGGGGCTCTCGACCATAAAGGCTGCCGTCAGGCAGTACCAGCGGGCGGACCGTTCGGGGTTTGGTGGGCGTGCCGCCGTGTAGGCTACTTGTCTGCTGCCAGCACCGGGCCAGCGGCGTAAACACTTTCTTTGGAGTTTATCGGGGGAGCCGTGAGGTCCGGGTCTATCTATAAGAGCCTGGAGGGAGAAGACGAGATCCAGGCGCTCTACGACGAGGCGCTGGGCGGCCTCGGCTTGGGCCACGAGAGCCTGCTGGTCGACACGCGCTCCGGCGACACGCACGTCCTTGCTGTCGGTCCGGAGGAGGGCCCGCCCGTGGTATTCCTGCCTGGCGGCAACTTCCTGAACCCAACCTGTCTGCGGTGGTTTTCGCCTTTAGCGGCGGATTACCGCCTGTACGCCCCTGACCTGGTGGGACAGCCGGGCAGGAGCTCCCAGGTGAGGCCTTCCCCGAAAGGCGACGCCCACGCGTGGTGGGTTGAGGATGTCCTGGATGGTCTCGGTCTCGGGCGCGTTGCCCTCTTGGGCATCTCCTACGGGGCGGGTGTCGCCATAAGGACCATGGGCTACGTCCCCGAGCGTGTCTCGCGGGCGGCGCTGGTCTCGCCAGCGGCCGTGGCCATGGGCCCCCTACCACGGATGCTAGTCGAGGTGGCCCTACCCATGATCCTCTACCGTCTGAGGCCCACCAGAGAGCGCCTCTTGCGCGCGGCGAGACCGATACTGACCGAACCCGAAGACCTCGCAGTCCGGTAGCTCGGGGCGATCTACCGATACGTAAAGTTAGACGCTGGCCTGCCCCGGATGGCGACCGAGGAAGAGCTTCGAGGCTTTGAGGGATCCGTGGCGGTGTTCGCGTCCGAGGATGAGGTTTTCTTCCCTGCCCGACGGGTCCTGGCACGGGCGAAGGAGGTCTTCCCGAACCTCGTGGGTGCAGAATGCCTCGCAGGTTGCCGTCACGTCCCCTCCAAATCTGCTTTTGGGCACCTGGGTGAGCGTCTCCGCGCGTTCCTGGCC
>JACCSM010000498.1 GCA_013698525.1 Rubrobacteraceae bacterium | reverse complement strand
GCCACTCCCTGACCGCCTGTTGCTCGGCCTCCTCCTGGTCCTCGGCCCACGAGACGTGAAGCTGTATCATGCGCGGCATCTCGGAGGGGTCCTTGTCGGCGCGGCGAGCCCCCTCCTCGAACTTATCCATCAGGTTCTTTATCTTCTCGTCCGGTGCGCCGACGGTGATGATGCCATCGCAGAACTCGCCGGTCCTGCGGCTCTGTATGGGGCCAGCGGTCGCCACGTAGATCGGGGGCGGAGTATCCGGCATCGTGTAGAGCCTCGCGCTCTCGAGCTTTATGTGCTCACCGCTGTACTTGACGACCTTGCCGGTGAAGAGCCTCCGGATCACCTCGATGGCCTCCATAAGTATGCGGAGCCTGGTCGGGGCCTCGGGCCAGTAGTCTCCGACGACGTGCTCGTTCAGCGCCTCGCCAGCCCCGAGCCCGAGCCAGAAGCGTCCGGGGTACATCGCCTCGAGCGTCGCCGCTCCCTGGGCGATTATTGCTGGATGGTAGCGGAAGCCAGGCGGGGTTACGCCAGTGCCGAAGCGGAGGTCCGTGGTTGCGCCCAAAGCGCCCATCCAGGACCATACGAAGGCGCTCTGACCCTGATCCGGGGTCCAGGGATGGAAGTGGTCCGAAGCCATAACGGAGCCGAACCCCGACTCCTCCGCCTGTTTGCACCAATTCAGAAGATCCGTGGGATGGAACTGCTCGAACATCGCCGCGTAGCCCACGGTGCCCGTCGGCTTCATGTCGCTCCCTTCGGTCGCTCAGCATTTCAGCCAGTCAGCTTCTCTTCGGATGGAGCATTCGCCGCTCCGCCGAACGCTAGTTTACAGCGGGACCAGAGGTTGCTGCTCCGGACATGCCGCTGCCCACCAACAAGCTGAAGTGCTGAGAGCCGCCGCAGGCGGCGTGCTGAAGTGCTGAAGTGCTAATCAAAAATGATCCGGCCCAAAGAGCCACGGATCTCCCAGGGGGAAGAGCTCCTCGAGGAGATCCAGAGCCTCGGGAGAGCTCGCCCTGACGAGCCCGTGCCTGGCAAGCTCCCTGGCCGGAAGGTACCCGGCGTAGAGCTGGGCGAGCTGGCGCACGTCGAGCGAGACACTCTCCCCAGCCTCAGCTCCACGGACGATCTTGCCGTCTCCGATGGTGTACTCGCCGGCGTTCTCCGGTATGACGTCATCTGATACGTCGAGGACGAGCTGTGCAGATACGCGCCCTAGATACCCTAGAGCGCCTTCGACGTCGACGAGGCGCAGCATCTGGTCTGGCTCGATCTTCGCGTCTACGTGCGAGCTTCTCAGGTAAGGGTGGAGCGGCTCTCCTCGCGGGGTGAAATGCTTTATCCCGTAGACCAGGGGGTCCAGGCCCGCCATAAAGGAGAGGAGTGCTTCCCTCGCATGCGGTGTGGCGGCGACGATCTCCTCTACCGAGAGGATGCGCCGCGGGTCGCGGTCTTGCCACCCGGATATCTTGTAGAGTATGTAGCCCTCGACGTCACCGTCCCGCTCGTAGACGGCGGCGTCCGTGTCTTTGTCGGCCAGGCTCTTTTTCCAATGTCCTTCGCTCCTGCGTACGCTGAGGGTATGCCTCTTCGCCTCCGCTGTGTAGAGATCCATCAAAGCGGAAAGGTCTTCTTCCCTGTAGGCCCTGAGATGGCGCTGTTCCTGGCTGGTCGGGAGGTCGGCTGGCTTGAGTTTGTACTCGATCTCCTCGGTGGCGAGCTCGTAGCCGAAGATCCGGTAGAAGGCGTGGGCGAAGGGGGCCAGCAGCGAGAGCGAGACGCCTCGTTCGCGCATGTCGTGTAGCACGGCGCGCATCAACTCCCCCGCATAGCCCCGCCGCCTGTATGCGGGATGGGCCATGACCGCAGAGATTCCACCCATCGGACGCGGCTCGCCCTCCACAAAGGACTCCAGCGGCAGCACCGTGGTGCTCGCCCTGACCTCCCCGTCCTCCTCGATGACGTGGACCTGCTCGAGGTCGAGCCGAGGGTTCTGAGACGGGTCGAAGTTCTTCTCCCAATCGGAGACGCTTGCCCCGAAGGCCGCCACCCCAAGACGCGCCAGCACATCTATGTCCCCTTCACGGTACTTGCGAAGCTCCATTATCCTCCGGCTCTCTAGAGTGCGCCCGGATTCTACCGGAAGTACGGGTCCTGGATCATCCGCCGTTTTTCCCGCTCTTGCTCTTTTTTCGCTTCTCTGAAGGTTCCCGTCTCTCGATGGAGTCGGCCATCCAGCGGCACCACTCGGCGTACTCTTTTTCGTAGCCGATGCCTCGCCGGAGCGTGGCGTAAGTGGCGAACTCGGGGCTGTCGGTGCTGGTGAGATCCTCCCTCCACGCTCCCTGCATCCAGGCCCGTAGCTCCTCGTAGTGCGCGAGTTGCTCCTCGTGACGGAGTCCCTCTTCACGGTAGAGCCGCGCAGCCTCCTCCTTGTCCGCGAGCCACACCGAGTACGCCTTCAACGTGAACTCGTCGCGTATCGGCCGTGGCACGGGAGGTTGTGTAACCCACGCCTTGAGATCATCCAGCCCCTCGGCCGTGATCTTGTATACCTTCTTGTCCGGCCGCTCTGATTGCTCGACCACGCTGTGCGTCACGTAGCCGCCGTCCTCAAGCCTCGCCAATTCGGGGTAGATCTGGCTGTGCCTCGCACTCCAAAAATATCCTACCCGACCCGCCATCCGCCGCGTCAGATCGTACCCGCTTAGATCCTCCCTCGAAAGCAAACCCAGGATCGCATACCCAAGCGTCGTCATATTCCTCCAAAAATCTTACTATGTCACTCTTGACATATAAGCCGCTGGCCTTTAGAGTACCATATGTCAGGATTGACATAAAGGATAGGTAGGGAGCAAGAGATGTGTGGCGGATCTTACGTGGGGCGTGGAATGAGGCATGGTGCATGGCGGCAGCGTGGCGGGCGCGAGTTCTTGGGGCGCGACGTGGAGAAGATGAGACCTGGGGCGAGGATCTCGGCCGCGCTCTCGGTGCTCGTACCGGTCGGGCTCTCCGGGGTGTTCCTGGTCGCTTTCGTGCCTTCTCTGTGGTGGATCTTCACGACTTACTTCTGGGTCGCTTTCCCTGCGTTGGGGCTGCTCACGAGTGGCGTAGCGGCACTCAATGAAGATTGGCCCGTCCGGGTCTCCGAGGAGGAGCGGGAGTTGCTGGAGGCGATTAGGGAGAGCGGTGAGATCTCGGCCGCCACGGCGGCGGCGAGGACCTCGCTGACGGTCGCAGAGGCCGACAGGAGGCTCAAAGAGCTGGCCGAGAACGGCCACCTCGAGGTCAGGGCCCGTGGCGGCGGCATCTTCTACGCGCTGTGGGAGGCCGGTGAGGGCATGCCGAAGAGCGTGACCGAGAGAGGTTGAACGACGATGTACAGACACTTCCCCAGGCTCGCCGTCGAGGTGACGCCGTGAGCCGGCAATCGCGGCTGACAGCCGGCGTACTCCTGATCCTGATGCCCGCTGTCGTTTACGGTGGGACCAGCATTCTGTGGCTGTTGGTGGGTGATCCCGACTACGCGCAGAACCAGTTGCGCCAGGATCTGTGGCGGGCGGGGCACGCGCATGCCGGCGTGTTGCTCGTGCTCTCGCTGGTTACGCTGCGCTACGTGGACGAGGCCAACCTTCCGGGGTGGCTCAAGAGCGTGGCCAGGCATTCTATCCCGGCCGCCGCGGTTCTATTGCCGGCGGCGTTCTTCCTGTCCGTGCTCTCGCCGGAGGCCACGGAGCCGAACGCCATGATCTACCTTGCATACGTCGGAGCCGTTTCCCTGGCCTTCGGTATGCTGGTACTGGGGATAGGCCTCGTCAGAAGACCACGAAATCAAACGAAGGAGGTCTGATGAAAGTATTGGGCATCGTACGGTCCGTGAACCTCGTGCTCGCGGGGATGCTGGCCGGACTCGGGTTCCTGGTCGCAGGCGCGCTGGCAGCGGAGGAGCGATGATAGCGTAGCGCGGAGTATAGTGGATCAAACCCTTTCGAGTCGGACAGGAGAGTAGGATGGCGCAAGTAGTCAACGGTAGGTACACAGCGCGGATCAACGAGCCCTTTGTGGTCTTTATCATCGGGATGAGGATCAACAAGCTCTTCGCTGTAAGGAAGTGGCTCCCGACGGTCCGCGCGATGGGCCCGATGCTCAAGGAGCTCTACAAGCATCCCGAGAAGGGCTTCCTCGGTGGCGAGTTTTTCTTCTACGGTCGGGGACCGGCGCTGGTCCAGTACTGGCGCTCCTTCGAGGATCTGGAGCGCTTCGCCAGGAACCCGGATGATCCCCACATGCCGGCCTGGCAGCGCTTCAACCGGACCGTCGGCAAAGACGGGAGCGTGGGCATCTTCCACGAGACCTTTATCGTGGAGCGCGGGAACTTCGAGGCAGTCTACGGTAACATGCCGGTCTTCGGATTGGCAAAGGCGACCGAGCACGTCAGGGCGGTCGGGGGCAGGGAGACGGCGCGCCGACGTCTGATGCGCGGGGAGAACGAACCGGCCGTCCCTTCGCCTGAGTAACTACGGTGGGGCCAGAGAGACTGTCTCCGAACGTCAGGAGACTCACCTTCCAGGGGCTCTTCCGGCAGTCTCTCCACGAGCACCGATAAGCTTGCTGTGACCGCGCTTGTCGAGGCCAACCTATTCTAGGCTCGCCAGAATGCCGGGCTGAGCAGCACCAGAACCGTGAAGAGCTCCAGGCGTCCGAGGAGCATCAAGATGGCGAGGGTGGACTTGGCCGTTGCGGGTAGATCCGCGTAGAACTGCGAGGTTCCGGCCGCGCCGGGGAACGTGCCGGTGATGTTCACGCACGAGAAGACAGATCCAAAAGCCTGCCCCACGGGAACCTGGTGCAGGGCGATAAGGAGAGTGCCAACGGCCACGGTTGCCACGTACACGAAGAAGAAGCTGAGAACCCCTACCCGAATCCGTTCGGGCAGCACCCGGTCGCCCAACACGAGGGGCGTGACGGCCCGCGGGTGGACCAGGCGAAAGATCTCCTGCGCGGCGTTGCGCGAAAGCAGGTAGACTCGGATCGCTTTCATCCCCCCGGCCGTCGAGCCAGCGCAACCACCTACGGCCATGACCAGCACCAGAAGCGCCACGGAGAACGGGGGCCAGGTGCTCCAATCGGTCGTGCTGAAGGCAGTCCCCGTGGTAAGACTCGCGCTCTGGAAGAGGGCTTCGCGGAAGGCTATGGCCAACGAGTCACTGTGCTCGGAAGCGTGAAGATCAGCGGTTATCAACATAGTGCTCGCGAAGATCACCCCGAGGTAGGTGAGGAGCTCGGCGTTACCGACAGCGCGTCCCAGTCCGCGCCGGAACGCTATATAGTAGATGGCGAAGTTCGTGCCACCTAGCACCATCCCCATCGTGATCGCCAGATCGACAGCCCAGGAGTCGAAGGTTGCCACAGAGTTCGAGTGAGGAGAATACCCGCCGGTCGAGACTGTGGTGAGGGCGTAGTTGACGGCGTCGAACGTTCCCATCCCGGCCAGGTGCAGGACGACCACGCCCCCCAGCGTAAGGCCGCCGTAGACGAAGGACAGCACCTTGCCAGTCTGGCGGATGCGCGGGGTAATCCGCTCCTGCACAGGAGTCGCCGCCTCGGCCGTGTAGAGCTGGGTGGCGCCGAACCCCGCCAGCGGCGCGATGGCCACGAACAGCACGATGATGCCAATACCCCCGATCCACTGACTCAGGCTACGCCAGAGCAGCAAAGCAGGTGAGAGCTCTTCGGGCGTGACCGTTGCGGCCCCGGTCGTCGTGAAGCCAGCCATGGAGTTGAAGAAGGCATCCACCGGACCCATGACCCCAGCGAGGAGAAACGGCGCAGCACCGACTAACCCCACGCCCAACCAGCACACGACCACCATGAGGAAGGTGCTCTGTGTCGATATGTAGCCGCTTCGCCTGGCGCGCGTTAAGTAAAAGAGAGTCGCGCCCAGGGCCAGGGCAGCCGCCCCTGGTAGCCAGAAGATCCAAGCGTCGTCCGGGCCTGTCAGCAGCGAGTAGGCCGCCGGGACGAGCATCGCAGCGCCCACGGCGGCAACGAGTGCCGCCAGCGCGTTCACGATAGCCCTAAGGTTCAGAAAGCTCACATTATCCGCCCACGCTGGTTAGAAGGTTCCGGTTGCGACAATCTTCATGCCTTGGTAGGAGCGCGCGCAAACATGCGAGGCATCGTGGCCCCTTTTCTGGAATGCCGACCCTCCTCTATGCTTCGAACTTCGGAGAACTCCGTAAAACGGGTAGTCTCCCGATCAAGTGTTGGTGGATGGAAGTGGCACTACGCTGAGCAACTCTTCCACCTCCCAGATATGGTCCGTAAGCCCCGCCGCCATCGCCGGTGAGCGCCTCTCCCAGCGCCGGTTGC
>JACCSM010000496.1 GCA_013698525.1 Rubrobacteraceae bacterium | reverse complement strand
GGAGGTCGGTCGTCTCGCGGACGCGGTGCAACACGTCCAGGTAAGGCAAGGCCGGCTTGACCATCACGATGTCGGCGCCCTCTTCGACGTCGAGGCCCGTCTCTACGAGCGCCTCGCGGGCGTTGGCAGGGTCCATCTGGTAGCTGCGGCGGTCGCCGAAGTGTGGCGCGCTGTCGGCGGCCTCGCGGAAGGGGCCGTAAAAGGCCGAGGCGTACTTGGCCGCGTACGCCATTATCGGGGTGTTCTCGAAGCCCTCGTTGTCGAGCTCGGACCGAATCGCCGCGACGCGCCCGTCCATCATGTCTGAGGGTGCGACGATGTCGGCTCCTGCCTCGGCCTGGGATGCGGCGGTGCGGGCCAGGAGCTCTAGGCTGACGTCGTTTAGCACCTCACCCGACTCCTTCTCGACGACCCCGCAGTGTCCGTGGCTCATGTACTCGCAAAGGCACACGTCCGTTACTACGAGCAGTTCGGGCGCGGCCTCCTTTATCGCGCGGGTGGCGAGCTGGACGATCCCCTCAGGATCGTAGGCCCCGGTGGCGGCCTCGTCTTTCTGATCCGGGACGCCGAAAAGGAGAACGGCCTGGATGCCAAGCTCGTGCGCCCGCAGGGCCTCGGCGACCGCGTGGTTTATCGAGAGCTGGAAGATCCCAGGCATCGAGGCGACAGGGTTCCTGACATCCTCCCCCACGGTCACGAAGATCGGGTAGACCAGGTCCTGCAGTGAGAGCCGCGTCTCGCGCACGAGCCCGCGCAGACCCGCCGTGCGCCTCGTTCTTCTCAACCTCTGCTGTGGGAACGCCATCTTACTCACCCCTCTTTACCGGGTCTGCGGCGAGGAGGCCTGTGACCGCCTCGACCAGTCCGGAGATAGTGTACTCGTCGGCTTCGGCGTCGACCCTGAGACCGCGTTCGCGGGCGGTGTCGGCCGTGATCGGGCCTATGCACGCGACCCTGGTTCCCGCCAGGAGCCGCGCCGCCTCCTCAGCGCCGAACGCCCCGACGAAGTTCTCCACGGTTGAACTGGCCGTGAAGGTCACGCAGTCTATCTCGCCTGACTGCAGACGCACGGACACCTCCTCCTTGCCCTCAGACAGAGGGACCGACTCGTAGGCCGGTGGGACGACGACCTCGGCGCCTACCTCCCTGAGCCTGTCAGGCAGGATCTCACGCGCCACCTTCGCCCGTGGGATGAGGACGCGTTCTCCTGCGAGAATACTAGAGTCCAGAGCCTCAATGAGAGCCTCGGCCCTGTACTCCTCGGGGACCACGTCGACCCTTAACCCGGCTCGTTCTATTGTCTCTGCGGTCGCCGGGCCGATCGCGGCCACCGTCGCGTCCCGCGGTACTGCGCGAAGGTCGAGCCCGTGGTGCCGCAGGCGCTCCAGGAACGCCTCGACACCGTTCACGCTGGTAAAGACGATAAGACCGAACGAGTCGAGGTCACGGATCGCCGCGTCGAGCGGTCCGAAGTCCTCGGGGGGACTTATCTCTATGGTCGGGAACTCGTGGACCTCGGCCCCGAGCCTTTCTAGCTCGGCGGATAGCTCGCCCGCCTGCGCCCTCGCCCGCGTAACGACCACCCGGCGACCGAAGAGCGGACGCCGCTCGTACCAGTCGAGCCCTTTGTCCCGCAGGTCGACGACGTCTCCGACGACGATGATCGCGGGCGGCTTCAGGCCGGCCTCGGCGACCCGGGTCGCGATGTCCTGGAGGGTTCCTGTGACAGTCCGCTGCTCTGGTACGGTGCCCCACTGCACGCAGGCGACCGGTGTCTCCTGACTCCTTCCGGCCGCGATGAGGCCTTTCGAGATCTCCTCCAGCCGGCCGACGCCCATGTACAGAACGAGCGTATCGGCGCCGCTGGCCAGCTTCTCCCAGTCGACGTCAGGTCTACCCTTGGTCGGGTCCTCGTGCCCCGTGACGAACGCGACGCTGGTCGAGACGTTCCTGTGCGTAACGGGTATGCCGGCGTATGCAGGGGCTGCGACGCCGCTCGTCACGCCGGGGACGACCTCGAAGGGTAGGGCGGCTCTGTTCAGGGCGAGGGCCTCCTCACCGCCGCGGCCGAAGATGTAGGGGTCGCCACCCTTCAGGCGCACGACCGTCATCCCGGCGCGGCCCTTCTCGACGAGGAGATCGTTTATCTCTTCCTGGGACATCGTTGGACTGCCAGGTTTCTTGCCGACGTAGATCTTCTCGGCATCAGGCCTCGCGTACCTGAGCAGCGCTTCGGGTGCTAGCCTGTCGTAGATGACGGCATCGGCCTCCTCCATGCAACGAACGCCCTTGACCGTAAACAGTCCAGGGTCACCGGGCCCGCTCCCGACCAGGTAGATCACTTACCTCCTGACCTCCCCCAACACAACAGCCGCCCCCTGCTCCAGAAGATCCCACGCCAGCCTCTCACCCACCTCCTCGGGCTCCTCGCCCTCGGCCTCACCTCGATACACGAGCGCCCCGTCAGGGGAGATCACGATTCCCCCGAGCCGCACTACGCTCCCTTCTACAGCGCTGCTCGCCCCGACAGGTACCCGGCAGCCGCCTTCGAGCGTGCGGAGCATGGCCCGCTCGGCCAGCACCGCCCTCTCGGTCGGCGCGTGGTTCAGAGCCTCTCTGATGCGACCGCGAAGGTGATGATCGAGCAGCGTCGCCGCGGCCAGGGCACCCTGCCCGACGGCGGGAAGCACTATGTCGGCGGGGATGACGGTGTGCGGGGCTTCGAGGCCGAGGCGTTCGAGGCCGGCGCGGGCCAGCACGACAGCGTCGGCCGCGCCTTCGCGCATCTTGCGCACGCGCGTATCCACGTTGCCCCTGATACCTACGACCTCGAGGTCAGGCCTGTGGTAAAGGAGTTGCGCCCTCCGCCGCACACTGGATGTGGCCACGACGGCCCCCTGCGGCAGACCTTCCACGGTATAACGCCCGTCCGAGACGAGCGCGTCGGAGGGGTCGCGGCGGTGGGTTACGGCCGCGAGACCGACCCACTCCGGTGGCTCCGTCGGTACGTCTTTTAGTGAGTGGACGGCGAGGTCTATCTCGCCCGAAAGGAGGGCCTCGTCGAGCTGGCGGGTGAAGACGTCTCGCTGGTCGATGACGGCGAGAGGCGTATCCGGATGGTGCTCGCTGGTCGTCCTGATGATGCGTATCTCTACAGCGATACCGGCGTCGCGCAGACTTGCCGCGCACTCTTCCGCCTGAACGAGGGCGAGGTTCGACCCACGGGTACCGAGGATCACGGCATGTTCCCGGGTCACGAAGACTCGCGGCGCGGGCGGTGCAGTTCTACGTCGAGGCCATCCAGGGCCATCAGGCGCCGACGGACCTCGGAGCTCTCGAGCGGAGAGCCGGCCTCGGCACGGGCCTTTAGCTCCTGGATCGGACCGTGGAGCAGCTTGTTGACGAGAGAGTGGCTCATACGCTCGACGGAAGCAGCCTCCTCGGGCGAGAGCTCCATCCTTCTCAGGGCACGGGCGAGCTCGTGACGGCGAATCTGCTCGGCCCCGTCGCGAAGCTCCTGTATAAGCGGGACGACGTGCAACGTCGAGAGCCAGCCCATGAACTCGAGGACGGCAGGGGAGATCATAGCCTCCCCCTCCTCCGCCCCGTCCTGGCGGCCCTCCGCGTTGCGCTCGACGACGGCCTGGAGGTCGTCTATGTCGTAGAGGTAGACGCTTCCGAGGGTCTGAACCACGGGGTCTATGTCTCTGGGGACAGCGATGTCTATAAAGAACAGCGGCTCGCTCCGAAGCGCAAGCGCCCCCGCGACCGTCTCGCTCTGAACGACCCACTCGCCCGAGCCGGTGGAGCTCACGACGACGTCAACCTCTGGTAGCTCGGCCGGTAGGGCGTCGAACGGGACGGCCCTGCCCCCCACCCGGTTTGCGAGTAGCCATGCGCGTTCGGGGGTACGGTTGGCGATCAGGAGATCTATGACGCCCCTGTCTTTGAGGTGCTTGACCACGAGCTCGCTCATATCGCCCGCGCCGAGGACCAGGGCCCGCCTTCCTGCGAGATCCCCGAAGACCTCCTCGGCGAGCTTCACGGCGACGCGCGGCACGGAGAGAGAGCTATCCCCTATCCCCGTCTCGGAGCGGACCTTCTTGCCTACCCTGAGCGACGTGTGGAAGAGCCGGTTGAGGATCTGGCCCGCGCAATGCTCTTCGGTCGCCGCCCTGTAAGCCTCGCGGACCTGGCCGAGGATCTGACCTTCCCCGACGACCATCGAGTCGAGCGAAGATGCGACCCTGTACAGGTGCCGCACGGCCTGCGCGTCGGTGAACCAGTACGTATCCTGCTCCAGCGACGCCCGCTCGACGCCCCTGTCCTCGGCGAGCAGGTCGAGCATCCGCCCCCTCGCACCCTCGTCCTCGACGACGGCGTAGACCTCGGTCCTATTGCAGGTCGAAAGCAGCACAGCTTCGGAGACGACGCCATCGTCCTTGAGGCGCCTTAGGAAGCTCCTGCCAGCGCACGGCGGGAAAGCGACGCGCTCGCGCACCTCGACCGGCGCCGAGCGGTGGCTCATCCCCGCAACCGCGACAAGCACCGGATCACCTCCTCTTCGAGGTCCTCGCCTGGCGCCCCACCGCTGCGGCGGGCCGTGTCGAATTCCTCCACGACAACGGCCCATTCTGGCCCGAAAGACTCCTCCAGCTCGCTCCTGATCCGCCGCGCGAGCGTCGGCGACGCGCCGCCGGTCGAGACAGCGACCTGGAGCCCACCCCTCCGTAACGTCGATGGCACGGCGAAATCGCCCTCAGAAGGACGGTCAGCCACGTTTATCGGGATCCCGCGTTCCTTCGCCTCCCCTGCGACCGCCGCGTTCACCTCCCGCGAGTCCGTCGCCGTAAACGCCAGGTTCGCACCCTCGAGGTCGCCATATTCGTAGGTGCGGTCGTGGATCTCGACGCCAGTTTCTGCAAGCTCAGGACGGACCTCAGAGGAGACCACAACGACCTCGGCGCCCGCTTGCAACAGCTTACCGACCTTCCTGGTCGCCACTGCCCCGCCTCCGATTACCACACAACGCCTGCCGGAGAGGTTCAGAAATATGGGGTAAAGAACGGTATTTTCGCCCTCGATCTCTGCTCCTGAACTAGCGATTGGCCCGTGGATTAGCCCGAAAGTCTAGCATAATCACTACCCTAGTATCGTTGCCTAACAAAGTGTTGCATGCACCGCCGGGAGGCGCCGTATAAGCCTTCACGGACCGGCTGATTCCTTCGTCTTCTCCAGTAGCCTGACCTCCCCGATCACCATGCCCTTATCGACGGCCTTGCACATATCGTAGACGGTCAACGCGGCCACGCTCACAGCGGTGAGGGCCTCCATCTCGACGCCCGTACGGTCGCTCGCGCTGGCTGTGGCGGTGATCGACAGGCGATCTTGGCCAACCTCGAACTCCACGTCCACGGAGGTCAGGTTCAGGCCGTGACAGAGCGGTATGAGCTCTGGCGTCTTCTTGGCGGCCATCACACCGGCGATCCTGGCCGTGTTCAACGCGTCGCCCTTGGGTAACGCCGTGTTCCGCAACAGCCCTATCGTCTCGGGAGACATGCGCACGAAGCCTCCGGCGACGGCGGTACGCCGCACCACGGCCTTCTCCCCTACATCGACCATCCTTGCCGCGCCCTCGCTGTCGAGATGCGAAAAGTTCATTTGCCTCCCTTCGGTCGTCTCAGCACTTCAGCACGCGCCCTGTCGGGCGCTTGTCAGCACTTCAGCATTTCAGCTTTCGCTTGCGCAAGCTTTGGCTGACTAGCTGAAAGCCGCCTGGCGAAGCCTGGCGGCGTGCTGACAAGCGGAGGCCGCAGGCTGGAGCGTGCTGACTAGCTTTTTCCGCGGAATGCGGGGGAATCGAACCGCCACGGCCGCATCGCGGCCGCAAACCGGTTTTGAAGACCGGCCGGGCCACCAGGCCCACGCATTCCACGTTCGGCTGGCAGAGTTTATTACATCGTCTGCCTGTGGCGGCGGGTGAGTACTCTTACGTCGCCTGTGCGGCTGGTGACGCCTGCAGCGTCCGAGTACTCGAGCCAGGCCTGGGCGTACTTGCGGCTCGTGCCAAGGCTGTCGCGGAGTCCGGACAGAGAGATCTCACCGCTCTCTCTGCAGATGGTTTTTATGCGCTCCAATACCGACTCGGCGGCCTCACGCGCGGTGAAGAGCGAGCCTCCTAGCTCCACGGCGTCTCCGCGCTTGATGAGCAGGCGCATCGCCGGCGTGGGCTCCGCTGCGGGAGGTTGTGGACCCGCGGCTTGCAAGTCTTGGAGCAACTGCTCGGCCTCGCGCTCCAGCTCGGGGGGCACCGAGTTCGCGTGCGGCAGGCTGACGCCGGTATCGGTCACCCTGACCGCTTCGAACGTCACATCTGCGAGCACGGCGTCAGCGAGGGGCGTCGAAAGGCCCGTTGCTGTGCGGGCCTCGGCGACGGTGATCTCGGGGTTCTCGGGACGCTTGGCGGCCCGGCGTTCGAGGGCTGTGAGGAGCCGCTCTCTCGCCGCTACGACCTCGCCAGCCGCGACGTGGATGTTGCCGATAGTCTCTACCCTGGCGTCGCTCTGCAAAGCGCGGGACACCTCGTCCGACGGGAGCCCGAGAACGAGCGAGAGCTCTTCTGTGGTCATGCCCTGAGTGGGTTTCCGGGCCAGTGCGAGCGGGACGGCCTTTTTCGCGTCGTTGCTTTCGAGGGCTTCGAGCCATGATGGATCGGGGCGGCGGCCCGTCGCTGACGGGTCGAGAACGGTGCCGCCGCCCACCGTGACTCCGTCCATCGAGCGCAGCACGAAGCGGTCGCCCCTGAGCGTGACGAACGGTTCATCGAGCCTCAGGCGGGCGAGGGAGTTGGTGCCAGGTTGAAGCTCTTCGCGGTCCGTCAGCCGAATGCGGGCGTTGGTGGAGCGGGTGCCGTGGTGCAGCCGAACGCGAACGCCGTGGGCGAGGGGCTTCGATCTCTCGATCA
>JACCSM010000471.1 GCA_013698525.1 Rubrobacteraceae bacterium | reverse complement strand
ATCTGGTTCGTACTGTTGTTACTAGCATTCGTCATCGGGGCCGTCCACGAGGATGGCTTCGAGAAAAGCCGGAGCCCCGAAGGACCGCGGCTCTCAGTCCAAGCGACTCTCGTAAAAGCCCTCCGGCCCCTCGCCGAGGGTCTCCATCGTCTCCTCCACCTGCCTCTTGTGGGCCTCGTGCAGGACGGTGACTATGATCTTCTCGATCCGTACCGCCATCTCCCAACCTATCCGCTTCTGCTCCTCGGTGGCCCTGCTTCTCCACACGCATGGATCGTAGTCCCGATGCCAGCCGGTCATGTCCCACATGGCGTAGCGAATGGCCTCGACGCCCTCCTCCCTGAGCACCTCTACGAGGCCGGGTATGCAGTCGCGCTCGATTTCTTCGAGGGTCTTCAGGTGTGGTCGGCTGCCGTGTGTCACGATCCCTCCTACCTCCGCCTCACCACCGAAGCGCCCAGCACCAGAGCGCCCGCCAACGAAACCCCGCCCGTCTCCGGTGACTCCGGCCTCTCGGGCCTGGGTCCGCTCCGGGTGGTTAGGGGAACTCCCCTGGTGGCGGAGGAACATCGCCTCTTCGTGGCTCGGTCCCCGGCGGTGGCCCGAACTCGGGCGGAGACTCGATTATGCCGAGCAACACCTTTGCCCTCTCCGCCACTTGCATCTGCACCATCTGCGCCTCCCGATAGAAGCCAACGAGCTGCTCGTCCCCGCCGCTAGCCTCGGCGTCGAGCGCGTACCGGTCGCAGCTATCAGCCGCCTGCAAGGCGTGGTAGAGAATACTTACCAGGTTGTAGTGTTCATCTCGGGTACCTGTAGTGTGTTCACCCGCGTCCATTTACTCCTCCTAGCGCTCGGGTCGGGTCCATGTACCCTCGCTACAGAGTGCATAAACACTCCATTGCAGAAGGCCGGAGCCCCGAAGGACCCCGGCCCGGTGTCGCCGATTGGCAACGGTTAGCTTATCGTCTCCGGGGCCATGCTCCAGATGACGGACTGCCTGTAGATCCTATCCTCCGCGTCCTGGTCCACGGCAGCCGCGAAGTGGTCTGCGTCGGTCTCGAATATGGCGGACGGGAAGCGCCGCCGCGCCTCTTCGAGGTCTTCCCGTGCAGGCCATTCACGAGCGGGCCAATTACCGCTCGTCGAATTTTCCGCGTCCGCCTTGCGCGAGTTCAGGTAGTCCAGGCATGTAGGGCACATCTCCCCAAGCTCCTGGCCCTGGTCGCCGGCGACCACCGGATAGACGGTCCCTAGATCGAAGTCGTTGCCGCAGATGGCGCAAGACGTGATCGAGTAGCTGGTCGCCACTGTCTTTCGCCACAACTCGATAAGCAAGATTCCTCCTTGAAGTAGTGGTTAAGTCTTCGCGGCGCCGCGAAGGGTAATCCGATGGTAGAGACTGGCGGCCCTCTCGCTCGGCTCATGGGATGCCTCTGCTATCTCCGCTAAACCTTATCCGAACAGCGCCGGCACGGAACGGCCACGAAGACCTCTACCTCTTCGCCGTCCTCTTCGACCAGGTGGCCGATGAAGACCAGGCCGCGATAGCAGCCGTGCGGGATGTCCTCGCTGTCAGCGGTGCTGGGTGCGGTATTCTCTGTGCGGATCACGGTCACCTCCGTGGTCAAGGCCCTTCGGGTGTTAGCTTGCCGGCTCACCCGTGGGGCCGTCTCTTTTTCTGACGCCTTCATTCTACAGGAATCGGGGTATTAGTGCAATATCTTGTTGTATCTTGTAGAATCTAAGTAGGATATTGGTCGGGCACAGAAAGGAGTCCTACGATGCTCGCGGACGTGAAGATAGACGGAGAAAAAGTCAGGGCGGTACGAGAGCGAGCTTTCCTCTCTAAGCGGGAACTTGCCGAGATGGCAGGATTGGACCGCAGCACCGTTGGGCGCATCGAGGATGGTGTCACAGAGGTTTATCCCCGCACCATCCGCATGATAGCGGAGGCCCTCTCCGTAGATCCCGCATCCCTCACCCCGCAGGAGTAGCCATGCCCTCCACGAACGGCCACGGCCCGAAGAGGGCCATCCTCTACGCCCGCGTGTCCACGGACGAACAAGCCCGCTCAGGCTTCAGTCTCCGCCAGCAGATAGAAGCCTTGAGGCAGTACGCGGCCCATGAAGGCTACGAGGTCCTCGAAGAGGTCACGGACCCCGGCCAGAGCGGGGCGAGCCTCGCAAGGCCCGGCATGGACCGCGTGCGGGATCTTGTGACCGCCGGCGGTGTGTCTGTGGTGCTTGCTCAGGACCGCGACAGGATAACCCGCGAGCCCGCCTATCACTACCTGCTACGCAAGGAGTTCGAGGAGCGGGGGACTAAGATTCGGGCGCTCAACGATAGGGGTGACGAGAGCCCGGAAGGGGAGCTCACGGACGGCATCCTCGACCAGCTCGCCAAGTACGAGCGGGCGAAGATGGCGGAGAGGACCCGGCGAGGGAAGCTCCGCAAGGCCAGAGAGGGCAAGGTGGTCACGCCGACGCCCAAGTACGGGTTCCGGCTCAACGAGGCCCACGACGGCCTGATAGTCCACGAGGCGGAGATGGCGGCCGTCGCTAAGATCATGCGCTGGGCCTCCGAAGGCTGCGGCGCCAACAGGCTACGGACCAACCTCCATGCCGAAGGGATACCGACCGCGCAGGGAAAGCTCGTATGGGACCGCCCCGTAATCAGGCGGATAGTACAGAGCGACATCTAC
>JACCSM010000460.1 GCA_013698525.1 Rubrobacteraceae bacterium | reverse complement strand
CTGACGATCGGGAACGAAGAGTTGCTCGGGGAGCACGGTTGGGACCTCGGGTTCTGGGCTGTCCTGGATGAGGGTGAGATCGAGGACTGCATCGCGGCCATCGGCCACCGTGGCGGCACCCCCGACGACGAGGGCTGGGAGATAGAGCGGCTGCGCGCCGAGGTGAGCGGCGCCACTGGCAAGACTGAGGACGCAGAGGCGATCACCCGCGACGACAGCACGGGCTACGTCTACATCCTCGGCTCCCACTTCGGCAGCAAGGACGGGCCTCTCCAGCCCAAACGCGGCTTCGTCGCCCGCTTCCGTGAGGCCGAGGTCGGGCACGTCACAGAAGACCCGGCGATGGAGCTCGAAGTCTCCCGCCGGAGCTTCGTCCTCCATCGCATCATCAACGATGCCCTCGAAAAAGTCGGCCCTGGACTGATCCCACTTGGCGAGCAGTCCCACAAGGCGCTTATCGAGGCGACCATCGAACGCGGCGAGAAGGAGAGTAAGAAGTGGGCTGGCCTCGTGCGTGAGGACGACTACCCGATCAACATAGAAGGCGCGGCCTTCAGGGAGAACGGAAACCTCCTCCTCGGCCTCCGCTTCCCAACAACCGCAGAAGGGCGCCCGATCCTGATCGAACTCGAAGGCATCGACCGCCTCTTCGACCCTGGCGACGCCCTCCCTGAAGTCAGCGGCTTCTGGACGGCCGACGCCGTCGGCAACGATGGCGAGATCGCCGGCGTCCGCGACCTCGCCCTCCTCGGGACGGGAGAAGGCGAGGAGCTACACCTCGTAACGGGCAACGTCGACAGCCGTGACAAACAGAGCGTCCTGATCCAGGACTACCCTGGCGGTAGGGGGACCGTGGCCACCCACTTCCGCTGCGTACTTCCCGAAGATGCCCACTCCGGCTCCCTCACAGCCGAGTTCGTCCGCGAGTTCCCCAGCCTACCGCGCATCGAGGGCATGTCCGTCACACCAGAAGGCCGCACCTACTACGTTACGGACGAGGACGAGGGTGTGCATTTGCGCCTTACTCGACTCCTGGTGGGCTGACGTTTGCTGTGCTATGAGCGTACCTCCGCCTTCAGAGACTACATTGAGGCGGCGTCTTCGAGGATCTGCTCAGCGTGGGTGTCCGGGGTGACTTCGGGGTAGACCTTGGAGATCCTGGCTTCCGGGTCGAGCAGGAAGGTGACGCGTCTGGCCGTGCCCCGGTCACCGAGGACTCCGAGAGTATCGGAAGCGCGGCCTCCCTCGTCTGAAAGGAGCGGGAAGTTGAGGCCGTACTTTTCGCGGAACTCGCGGTGAGATTCGGGGGAGTCCAGCGAGACGCCGTAGACTTGTACACCCGCCTTCGCGTAATCGTCCATGCGGTCCCGGAAGGCGCAGGCTTCCTTCGTGCAGCCTGGGGTGTCGTCCTTGGGGTAGAAGTAGAGGACGGTCTTCTGGCCCGTTAGCCCTCCCGTACCGAAACGTTCCCCGCTCTCTGTCGTGAGTTCCAGGTCGGGCAGTATCTCGCCTTGCTGTGGTAGGTCCGGCATCGAAGCTCCTTCTTGGTGATGTCTGCTTGCAACTCTACGATGTTACCCTGGCCCGTGTAAAAGAAATCATTCTGGACAGAGGAACGTCCGATGCACCGTGGACAGGCGGTGGTCCGCGTTGCATAGTTACGGGGAGACGAGGTCGTCTCCGGCGGGAGAGACGTTGCGGTATAAGGATTCGGCAGAAAGACTCTCCGGTAGGAGGCTCAGACGAGCCTTCTATCTCGTGTTGCTCGCGGTAGTGATCGGGCTGTGTATCTCGTACTGGTCGTGGGTGGACGCGCAGGCGCGCGCGATCGTGGTGATCTCCTCCGTCCTCGACGCACCGGTACTCACGCCCGCCGTCGAAGCCGTGGGCGAAGATCCACGCTTCTCGGACGCGCGTGTCGCGGGGAACCCGTCGCTCGTAGTGAGGCCAGCGGGGGAGGGATCGTGGCCGGCTATATTCCTGGTAAACGGGACAGTGCAGGAAGGAAGGAAACTACCGGAGGTGCGGAATCTGGCCGAGGGCTTCGCGCGGGCCGGCTACCTCGTGGTCGTGCCCGACCTGCCTGGCCTGACGGAGGACAGGATCACACCTCAGACCGCCGACGCTGCCACGCAGGTCGCGCGTGAGATCTCCGGCAGGCCTGAGACCGAAGGCGGAAAGGTGGCCCTCGTCGGGGTCTCGACGGGCGCCACCCTCGCCCTCCTGGTCGCCGAGGACCCCGCAATCATAGGAAAAGTCTCCGTCGTCGCAGGCGTAGCACCCTATTCAGACATCCGTACCGTCCTTAACATCGCGACGACCGGCCATTACCGCCGGTCCGACGGAGAGCTGGTCCGCTACGAGGCCAACCCCTTCCTCTCCTACGTCGTAGCCCGCTCGCTCGTCGCCACCCTGCCGCCGGGCGAAGACAAGCGTACGCTCTCGGCCGAGCTCGAAAGGGCCGGCCGCGAGAGCCCACGTCCGCTCTCCGACCTCCGCTCGCGGCAGACGGGCGACCTGGGAGCGGACGCGGGGAGCGTCGTAGGGCTGCTCGGGAACCGTGACCCTGAACGTTTCGACACGCTCTACGCGGCGCTACCTGACGAGGTACGCCACGACCTCGAAGAGCTCTCACCGCTTGCCGGCACGGGACGGATACGTGCCCCGGTCGAGCTCGTCAGTGGTCCCCACGACAAGTTCTTCCCTCCCTCACAGTCGTATGGGCTCGCGCGCATCGCGCCGGAGCGCAGGGTCACGGTCACCGGGGCGCTCGACCACGCCAAACTCGACGTCTCACTGGGAGATATTCCCGCCTTCGCAACCTTCGACGCTTTCGTGGTCCGCTCGCTTCGCACAGCCCGTACCCAAGACTAGACCAGCAAGTCAGCTTCTTGTTTTCGCTTACAGTCGGTCCAGTGCTCCGTACAGGAGCCTGAAGAAGCGTTCGCGGTCCAGTTCGACGCCGACCTCGGCGTTCGGTGCCATGCCTGTCACGCCGTAGAAGTCGCAGACGGTCTCGCCGCGGGTGAGATCGCTCTCGCACTCGATATCGACCCGCATCGGGCGTGTCTTTAGCAGGCCGGGTTCGAGTACCGCAGCGACGGCGACGGGATCGTGCAGTGGCGGGGCGTCGAAGCCGAAGACGCTCTCGTAGGTGGTGGCGAAGAAATCCAGGAACCCGGCCACCACATGTCCAACCCTACCCGTGGCCCGCAGCCGCGCCCTCTCGCGAGGACCGGCGCCGGCCTGGTGCGTTACGTCGAGGCCCGACATTGTTATGGGCAGACCGGACTCGAAGACCTCGCGGGCCGCCTCGGGGTCGACGTAGATGTTGAACTCGGCGGCCGGCGTCGTGTTGCCAAGGCCCATGCTCCCGCCCATGAGGGAGATGCGCGCTACGCGGTCCTTCAGGCCGGGATGCTCGCGCAGGAACGCGGCGATGTTGGTGAGCGGGCCGACAGGGATGAGGGTGACGGGCTCAGTAGAGGCCCTTAGGGTGTCCGCGATCAGGGCCACAGCCCCACTTTCGTCGGGCTCGAAGCCGGCATGGGGGATCTCCTCGGGTCCGTCCAGCCCGCTCTTGCCGTGTATGTCCTCGGCCGTGTGGAGCGGCCTTTCCAGGGGTTCCGGGGCGCCAACGCCGACGGGTACGTCCGTGCACCCGACGAGGGAGAGCACCCGCAGGGCGTTGCGCGTGGTCTTCTCGATGGTGACGTTGCCGGCGACGGTCGTGACGGCGAGAAGGTCCAGATCCGGGTGGCCGCAGGCAAGCATCAGGGCAACGGCGTCGTCGTGGCCGGGGTCTACGTCCAGGATCACAGGCTTCGGACTCACTCTCGCTCCTCTGCACTTTGCGGTCTGCTGGAACGTTATCTGTTTTGGAGTCCTGCGTACAGCCATGATAACCACCTTGTGATCCCGGCTCTACCGTGCCCGGCGTACGATTCGGGGCTGACGAAGCGGGGTTCTGGCCGTAGAATAGCCTTATGCTTGGACGTTACGCGGAGCTGAAGGCGCAACTTCCGCCAGAGACGATCCTCTTCTACCAGGTCGGGACGTTCTTCGAGACCTTCGAGGAGGACGCGAAGAGGATTTCGCAGGCGCTCTCGATCCGGCTGACGAGCCGCGAGGCGGCCGGCGAGGGCCGCGTCCCGCTGGCCGGGGTCCCAGGACACGCGCTCCAGGAGCATCTGGCCACCCTGCTCAGAAAGGGCTATTCCGTCGCCGTCGCCGAGCAGCGGCAGCACCCGACGAAACCCAAGCAGTTCACGCGTGAGGTCACCCGTACTCTGACACCTGGCACCGTTATAGAGGACAACGTCCTCTCCGCGGGGCAGGCTAACTACCTGGCCGCATTCGTCGTCAGGGACGGCCGGGCCGGCATAGCCGTCGTCGAGGCTTCGACCGGGGAGTTCACGGGCACCGAGGTCCCCGAAGAGCAGCTCCCCGCCGAGCTGGAGCGGTGGTCGCCGCGTGAAATCGTCGTCCCCGAGCGGACAGCGGCCGAGAGACTGCCTAAGGTTCGCGCCGCCGTAAGCTCAGCCCCGCGCTGGACGTTCGAGCCTTCCGCGGGAGAGCAGGCACTGAGAAGGCACTTCGGTGTATCAGGGCTCAAGGGATACGGACTCGATGGGCGGCCGGCGCTCGCCGGCGCCGCGGGGGCTTTGATCCAGTACCTCGCTTCCCTGCGCGGCGGCGGCCCGCCTGAGCAGGTGGTGACCTTCCGTCCTTACGACCCTGGTTCGGGGATGGTCCTCGACGCAGCGACGAGGCGCAACCTTGGCCTGGACGATCTGGTCGAGACTATAGACCGTACCCGCACGCCGATGGGCCGGCGCGCGCTCAGGCGCTGGCTGGAGCGTCCCTTGCTGGAGGTGGACCGCATCAGGCAACGCCTCGGGGCCGTCGACGTGCTCGCCGGAGACTACATGCTGCGTGAAGAGGTGCGCGAACATCTGGGACGCATCCCCGACGTGGAGCGCATCGCCACGCGCATCGTCAGGCTTTCGGCCTCGCCCAATGATCTGCTCTCGCTCAAGGGTGCGCTGGAGGAGATCGAACCTCTAAGGGAGACGCTCGAGCCAGCGTCGCAGGGCTCCTCTTTGCTCTCGCGGGTGTTGGGGGCGATGGAAGAGCCGCCAGGGGTAAGGGAGCTTGTCGTTGCTGCGATCTCCGAGGAGAGCGGTGAGATCATACGCCAGGGCTACTCGGGGGAGCTCGACGAGGCGCGCGAGTTCAGGGACGGCGCCCACGATTGGCTGACGCGCTTCGAGGCCGAGGAGCGGCTCAAGACGGGCCTGAAGACCCTAAAGGTAGGCTACAGGGACGGCGAAGGCTACTTTATCGAGGTCGCGGGCAAGGAGACGAGCGCTGTCCCCGATCGCTACCAACACCGCAAGGCACTCAAGCACAACGCCCGCTACGTAACGGTGGAGCTAAAGGAGCACGAATCGCGGATGCTCGGGGCTCGCGACGAGGTCGAACGCATCGAGCGCGGCATCCTCGCCGAGATACGCGCCGCCGTCAAGGAGGCCGCGCCCGAACTGCAGAAAGTCTCACGCGCCATCGCCGTCATCGACGTGATCTCCTCCTTCGCCGCCGCTGCGACCGAGCTGCGCTACTGCCGCCCCGAGGTCGCTGAAGGCCGGGGCATCCGCATCTCCGGTGGACGACATCCCGTCGTCGAGCACAACCTCGAGATGCCTTTTGTCCCCAACGACTCCGAGGTGAACGGGGACTCGCGGCTACAGATCATCACAGGCCCCAATATGGCGGGTAAGTCCGTCTTCCTCAGGCAGGTGGCCCTCATCGCCCTGCTGGCCCAGACCGGCTCCTACGTCCCCGCCGACGAGGCCTCTCTGGGGGTCATCGACCGCATCTTCACGCGGGTAGGGGCCGAGGACAGGCTCGCGAGCGGTGAGTCTACCTTCATGGTGGAGATGACAGAAGCGGCGAGTATTTTGAACAGCGCGACAGAGCGCTCGCTGGTCATCCTCGATGAGGTAGGACGCGGCACCTCGACCTACGACGGGATGAGCCTCGCCTGGGCAATCGCCGAGTATCTGCACGACGACGTGCAGGCTCTCACGCTCTTCGCCACCCACTACCACGAGCTGACGCGGCTCGTGGAGATGTTGCCAGGCTGCCGAAACTACAAGGCCAGCGTCGAGGAGGTGGGGGGTGAGATCGTGTTCCTGCACAGGATAGAGGCCGGCGCGGAGTCTTCATCCTACGGCGTCCACGTCGCGAAGCTCGCCGGGCTGCCGCCCCAGGTCACGGACCGTGCCGGTGAGATCCTCACCCGCCTCGAAGCCGAAGGTGTCAAAGACTTTGCAGGGTGAGATCGGGTGAGGATCTTTCCTACGCTGGTCTATGAAGAGGCCGCCGACTACGCCGGACGGGTCCGCGTGCTGTCTCCTGAGGTGGCGCACAGGATCGCCGCCGGGGAGGTCATCGAGCGTCCGGCGTCTGCCGTCAAGGAGTTGATCGAGAACTCTCTCGACGCGGGGGCTGGCAGAGTCGAGGTCGAGATCGAGGACGGTGGGGTGGCCCTGATCCGGGTCAGCGACGACGGCTCGGGGATGTCGCCCGAGGACGCGGGGCGCGCGGTCACTGAGCACGCGACGAGCAAGATCCGTACGGCCGACGACCTCGCCAGCGTAGTCTCTTTGGGCTTCCGCGGCGAGGCCCTGCACGCCATCGGCGCCGTCTCCTCCATGACGCTCACGACCCGAAGATGCGGCACGGAAGATCCCCTCGGCGCCCGCGTACGGGTCTTCGCCGGGGAGGTGGTGGAGGCAGCGACCGCGGCCCATCCCCCTGGCACGACGGTTGAGGCACGCGACCTTTTCCTGAACCTGCCGGTGCGCAGGGGTTTCCTCGGCACGGTGCGGGCCGAGGCGAACGCTGTAGCGACGGTGGTCGAGTCGCTAGCACTGAGCCGTCCCGAGGTCGGGTTCTTCCTCCGCTCGGACGGGCGGCGCTCCCTGGCGTTCCCGGCGGCGGCCGACCTCAGGGAGCGCATCTCACAGGTCCACGGCCTCTCGCTCGCCCGGAGTCTCGTGGCGCTCGAGGACCCCGTGGTGTGGGGTTTCGTCAGCCCATTGGCGGTGAGCTTCCCGACCCGCCGCTACCTGCACGTCGCCGTAAACGGCAGGGTCGTCGAGGCCGACTCCTTCGCCCCCGCGGTCGCCAAAGCGTACGCGGACCTGCTACCAAAGGGACGGCATCCCGCGGCGTTCTTGCGGCTCGAGCTCGGGCCCGGCGAGGTGGACGTCAACGTGCATCCGGCCAAGAGCGCCGTGCGGTTGCGCGGTGGGCGCTCGGCCTACCCGCTCGTGGTCGGGACCATCAGGTCGGCCCTGGCCCAGGAACGGGAGAT
>JACCSM010000441.1 GCA_013698525.1 Rubrobacteraceae bacterium | reverse complement strand
CGCAGGTGGCGGAAGAGTCGACCGAGCCCCGACCGTAAAGCGAGCAGGTACGCCATGAACCCGCCTATGACAGACTCCAACCCGCAAGCAACGCGCAGCACACGGCCACGAACGCATCCGTCACCGATAACGTTGCGTTCACCGCTCCACGAACCTTTCCCTTTGACAAACGATGCCCGGACAATCCGTACGGGACGCGCCGTATGGAGCAATGTTACCCGGCGTACAGGTGGCCCGCAAGATCTGTTCGGGTTGCGAGCGGCTCTACCGCCCTATCTCTCCGGTCTCATCCTCGAGCATCGCCCGCAGATGCAGGCTCACCCACGTCCGGTAAGACCGCCAGCCCCTGGCCAATCGCTCCAGTTCTTCGGCAGACGGCGGCGGATCGAGGCTGTAAGCCATCGCGACCGCCCTTCCCAGCCGCGGCCCGTCGACGACGCGGAAACCGTAGCGGACTACCTGAAGAGCCTGTGTCGCCACTTCTTCACGCCGAGCATCCCCCTGAAAGCGTCGTCCAGTTCTTCGCGGGCGGCGGGAAGCTCCGCGCACAACCACTCGTCGAGATCCGCTGTGGCCCGTTCATAAGCTCTCTCGAAGCCCGGATCGTCGTAGCGGCGCGGAAGATGATCCACCATCCTCCGGTGAGCGCGGAAGCTCGCAATAAGGTCACCGAGCGCGGTGGAGGATCGGCGGTCCAGCCACATCTCCTGCTGCGCGAGGTACTTCTCCAGGCCGTCTACGGAGCGCTCGATCTCTTCGACCGGCAACTCTCCCGACGGGCCCGGCGCTCGGACGTACTCCAGAGCGGCCTCGAACTCTTCGACGAGCGGGATCACCATCCCCTGAACACCCTCGGCGACTTCCACCCGATGCCTGTAACCAATCTCGTACTCGGTCCGCTTCCTTGCGAAATAGTATCCGACGACCGCGCTCGCACAGGCGAGCACGAGATACGAGAGCAACCCGTAAGTCATTGGCGTAAGCTGGCTCACGCTCCACACTTCCTCCCCGGCGGATGCAGCACGTATACCACGCGCCCCTGCACCCGTGCCTCTTCCGCCGGTACCACCATCTCCTCGTACTCTCCCGGCGGAGCTTCTGGCCTCAACCTCAACATCTCCCCCTCCCTGTAGAAGCGTTTTACCGTCACCTCCTCACCTTCCCTCAATAACACCACGATTACCGAACCGTCCGGCGGGCTCTCATCTTCCTCGACGACCAGCAGATCTCCATCCTCGATCCTGGCCCCAACCATGCTTTGTCCCACCACCCGCAGGAGATACCTCCGCTTCCCCGAACGCGAAGAGAGAAGCTCCGCCGCCAGCGAATAGGCCTCATCAGTCGCCACCGCCTCGAGCCCACGACCGGCTGCGATCCTGCCGAGCAAACCCATCCTTCCCGCGACTCCCCAACCCTTCTCCGTCAGCCGAACCATCCTCGCCCCACGCTCCCGCACCACATACCCTTCTTCTTCCAGCTTCCTCAAGTGATGGTGGACCGTCTGTGAACTCCTCAGCCCCACCTCGACCCCGACCTCGCGCACGCTCGGTGGCGGCTCCCCACCCCCGGCACGCCGCGCCAGATACCTCAGTATCTCCTCACGCCTCGGATGTAGAGGCTCTTCCACACCCACACGTTAGCGCACCACACACCCTATGTCAAACAAATGTTTGTAGGGTCTCTATCCGCCTCGGATGTAACGTGTAATCGGTGAGGTCGCTTGTGGTTGTACGCATGGAGAGTCTGCCGCGTCTTGGATTCCCGCTTGCGCGGGAATGACGTGTCGGAGGGCCTCACAGGTATGCCAGCGGCCCGAACGCGGTCTCGTTCAAACGGACTCGGTATTACACACCGTCAAGCCTGCTGATGCCTGATACCTGCAAACCGCTTCGGTCCGCGTCTGACCTCACGCTGAGGTCTACGCCTGGACGCAGTTCCTTGAGGTGAATAACGTAGCTCTCCCTGACGCGCATCCCGGCCCTTCCGTAGAGTCTGGGAGCGCCTGTGATGCTCTCGGCGTCGACGCTGAGGCCGACCTTATAGGTACCGCGCCGGTGATACTCGGTGAAGGCGTGACGAAGGAGGGCTAG
>JACCSM010000601.1 GCA_013698525.1 Rubrobacteraceae bacterium | reverse complement strand
GTGTCGCCGGAGGGGTGCTCGCGTACATCGGCGCCGCGCACCTGCTCCCCGAGGCCCAGGCCGAGGATACGAACAGGACTGCCGGCATCCTGTTCGTGGCGACGCTCATCGTCACGGCCGCAGGGCTGCTAGCACTTCCGCACGGTTAGAGCGATTTGCTTGTAGGGGCGATTCGCGAACCGCCCAACTTTCAAAGGAGCCAGAGTGCGAGCAGGATCAGTTCGGCGCCGAACAGGATGATTGTCGGGGTCGCTGCCCGGAGCTTCTTGCCCGAGTAGACGGTGGGTGCTGTGAGCCATCCGAATGCGGCCCCGCCGACGAGGCCGCCGATGTGTGCCGTGTTGCTGATATTGGGGACGGAGAACCCGAAGTAGAGGTTCAGGGCGGTCAGGATCAGGAGCTGGCGGATCAGCGGGTTCTGCCAGGAGAAGGTGCCGCTGCGCAGAGAGTACCCGAAGACGCCTCCGAGAAGACCGAAGATCGCACCGGAAGCCCCTACGGCGAGCCCGTCGAAGGCACCGAAGTAGAGGTAGGCGATGCCGCCGGCGAGCCCGCTACACAGATAGAGCGCGAGAAAACGATTTCTTCCGAACGCCTGCTCCACGAACGAGCCGAGGAAGTATAGAGAGAGCATGTTCAGCGCCAGGTGGATGAACCCCGAGTGCAGGAACATGCTCGACACCAACAGCCACACTTCGCCACCGGCGACGGCGGCTGGCAAGAGGCCGCCCTGTGCGAGCACCTCGTGGGGCTGCGTCACGAGCCCGACGTTCAGCGGGTAACCGTAAGTTTGGCCAGCGAGCGCGACGGCGATGTAAACGGCCACGCAGGCGGCTATGAGGCCGAACGTCACCGGTAGGCGGGAGAGGTCGTTCAAAGCGGGTGCATGCGTCGAGTCTAGCGGTGTTTGATCTCGCGCACGGCGTCCCCGACCCGCACCTGTGAGAGGTCCTGCAGGGGGCCGCCGACCATCGACTCGAGGTCGGGGTCGTCGCCCGAGGTAGTGCCGAAACCGCGGACCTGGACGTCTTCGCCGAACATCTGCCCGAACATACGCTGCAGGTTCTCCTGCATCTCCCCGATGTTCACGGCCCCGAACGGCATATCCTGCGTATTCTGGAGGCGGGCTACGGCTAGTCTGTCCTTGACCTCCGTAACCTCGGCCTTCGCCTTTACGTCCTCGACCGTGCCGAGCGTCTCGCCAGTATCAGGGTCCCAGACCTCCTCGCCCTCTGGGGCGAAGACCTCGAAGAGCATGCCCTGACGGACTCCCTGGCCTCTTCCGCGGTTTATAACGATCTCGCTGTTGCCCAGAATCTTCGCTACCTTGCCTTCGACCGCCATGCGGTTGGCTCCTTCCGATCATCTTGATGGCCTCGAGAGATTATATCTCTCACAGCGAAGACCGCCGCAGGCCAGTAGAATCTCCGCCATGCCTGGGAGGACGAACAGCATAGGACGGCATCTTCCGACCTCCGGCGGGCTCGCCGGGACCGTCGAGGCAGCGCGCGAGCTCGGGTGCGAGACCGTCCAGATCTTCGTCTCCAACCCGCAGGCCTGGGCCGACCCCAGAGGGCGCCAGGACGCCGATACCTTCGTCGCGGGAAGCCGTGAACTTGGCATCTCGCCGGTCGTAGCGCACGCGAAGTACCTCATAAACCTTGCTTCCACGAGCGAGGAGCAGCGAGACCTTTCGGTGCTGGCCCTGGCGCACGAGCTCGCCGCCGCCGGCGCGCTCGGGGTCGACCTTGTCGTCGTGCACGCGGGCAGCCACGGCGGGGACGGCGAAGAGAAGGGCATGGAGCGGCTCGTGGAGGGTCTGGGGCGCGCGAGGGAGCGGGCCGCGGGGCTCGACGGAGCCCCAGGAGCGGTGGCTGAGCCCGTAATCGAGAACTCCGTCGGCGCCGGCACCCAGCTCTGCTCGACGTTCGAGGATCTCGGGGAGGTTGCGCGGCGCGGCGGGGTGAGGGTCTGTGTCGACACGGCCCACGCATTCGTGGCCGGCTACGACCTGTCGGCGGAGGGCGGAGGGCGGAGGGTCGCGGCGGAGCTCGTGGATGTCGTTGGGGATGCGGTCGCCTTGGTTCACCTCAACGACGCGAAAAACGAACTCGGGAGCAACCGCGACGGGCATCGCAAGGTGGGGGAGGGGCGCATAGCCATCGACGCCTGGCCAGGGTTTTTCGACGGTCTGCCAGGAATTCCCGTGGTCATGGAGACGCCGTACGGGACCCCTGAGGCCGACTCAGAAGAGGTGCTTCTGGTCAAGAAGTTGGCGGGTGGGTTGCGCAAAGCGCCGATTGGAAGATAGAATCAAGGGCGTGAAGACTTTGGAGATAAGTCCGGAGCGGCACACAGGAGACCTTCTCTCGACCATCGGCGAGACCCTGCGGGCGGAACGCAACGAGCGGGGCCTGACGCTCAAGCAGGTCGCCGAAGGCGCGCACGTCTCGGTCTCGTACCTCGCAGAGATCGAACGCGGCGAGAAAGATCCGTCCTCGAGGGTGGTTGAAAGTATCGCCAGTGGATTGGGCGTCGAGGTTAGCGAGCTACTGGTCAGGATCGCCGCGGCGCTCGAGCCCGCGCCGGTCGTCCCTGTCACAGACTCCCTGGCAGCCTAGACTCCCCAGGCGCCGACGTTGCGCTTCACCCTGAAGCCGATCACGCCCTGCGACGCGCTAGCCATCTCGCGCTGGCGTTACGGCGAACCCTATTCGAGCTACGATGGGGATCCCACCTCCGTCGACGCGCTCCTGGAACCACGCTTCTCCTACCACTCCGTCTACGACGAACGTGGAGATCTAGTGGGATATTTCTGCTTTGGGGAGGACGCGCGGGTGGCTGCCGGAAGACGGCTCGGGGTCTACGAGATCGAGCCTGCCCTCGACATAGGGCTAGGGATGAGGCCGGATCTCACGGGACGGGGCCTCGGAGAAGAGTTCGTGCACGCCGGCCTGCGATTCGCAAGGGAGACTTACGCACCTCCGGCGTTCCGCCTGACCGTCGCGGCCTTCAACCGCCGCGCTATCCTGGTATACGAGCGGGCAGGGTTCGAAACCGTCGAGACGTTCGGCGCTCCCACGCAGGGCACCGAAGGGGAGTGGCTACTGATGAGACGCGGGGCGTAAGGCGAACCGCTCTACAGTTCGAAGAAGTAGACGGCCAGGATGCCGAGCGTGTTGTAGCCTGCATGCGCCAGGAAGCTCGCCGTGGTGTTGACGTAGCGGCGGAGGAGTCCGAGGCCGATGGAGAGCACGAAGATGTAGCCGAGCAGCAGCGATGGACCGTACTGGACGTGCATCGACGCGAAGAGGACGGAAGTCGCCGGAATCCCGAAGACCGGCTGCACGG
>JACCSM010000381.1 GCA_013698525.1 Rubrobacteraceae bacterium | reverse complement strand
AATGCCTCACCTTCCCGTCGGTGGCAGTGTGCGAGCGGCGCAACGATGCGGTCGATACGCAGATAGAATCGTAGCTACGCTGGCGGTTACATCAAGGAGCGCTAGTTCGCCGGGTGCGTCTTCTACTGGCACGAGAACAATACGGACGGGGATTAGGTGACCATTCACCCGCCCTCGTGGAAGGAGCTTAGAGAACGGATGGCGAAGAGGTCGACGGTGGTGCTGGCTTGCTGCGGGCTCCTCGTGGCGTCACTCGCGTCCGCCGGTTACGCGGCCAGGAACACGCACGTCATGGAGCATTGGCATCCCATGCTCATGGAACCCGCTCTGGGGTACTTCGGGCTGTCGTTCTTCGGGCACGAGCATAACACCCGTGTGTACAGGGTCGAGGGCGGTGCCCTCGTCGAAGCGCCCATAACGAGCTGCTGGAACTACGACTTCCTGGAACGCGACTGCGACGGCCCAGACCACTACAAGGCTTATCTGGCCGATGGCAGCACCCCAGACTCCAAGATAGGAGCGTACATGGGAGATCGTGGGAGCCCTCGGACCTCACCGCCACGTGCCAAGGCGTGCGCCGTCAACACCGACCCCTACCGCAGGTATTGCGTGTCGGACTATCGGGACGATGGGAAGACGGTCTGGCGCGATACGGGGCGCGACCTAGAACGGCACACGCTGGCCATCGGCTGTCCCGGCCCCAGGTTGGAGTACCCCTGCACGAGCAAGGACCCTTGAGAGGCATTCACCCACCCTCGTAGAATGGGTGTTAGAAGGAGAGGAGGAGCATGAAGACGTTGCTGGTGGCGGTGGTGGAGGGATAAGCGCGAGGAACGTGGCGGAGGTGGTCGGCGTGGTCTTGGCGGCTGTCTTGGTGGCGATGTTGTTGGGCTTCGCCGGCCTCAGCTTCGGGGATTAGGAGACTATTCACCCACTCTCGTGGAATGGGGGCTACGTACCCTTGGTCGGACACGGAACTAGAAGACTCTGGTGACTTCTGAGGAGGTTAGCATGAGCACCGATGAACCTCGAATGGCAACTCAGTACCACGATGCCTCGAACCTCAATGCCCGTATAGCACTGCACGAGCGGTTCAGCACCAACCCACGCAGCCTGCCTCTCTGGATATTCGATCAGTTGGAGCTACCAGACGACGCTCGCGTACTGGAGATCGGTTGCGGTCCCGGGAACTTGTGGGCCGACAACGCGGAGCGTATCCCCGACGGGTTGCAGATCACCCTCACGGACGCTTCTCCTGGGATGGTCCGCGAGGCGAAGGCACGGCTGGGGGGTTCGCGCTCCTTCCGTTTTCGGGTCGCGGACGCCCAAGAGCTGCCCTTCGCGGACGGGAGCTTCGACGCCGTGATCGCGGCACACATGCTCTACCACGTCGCGGACAGGGACAAGGCATTCTCGGAGATCGTTCGGGTACTAAGGCACGGTGGGCGCCTGTACGCCGTGACCAACGGCATGAAGCACATGTACGAGCTGGCCCCGATGCTCCGAGTCCTGGATCCGGAGTGGCCGCACGAGAACATCGGCGCGGATCTTCCCAACTTCAACCTGGAGAACGGGACCGAACAGCTCGCCCCGTGGTTCGACCAGCTCACCTCGCTCAGGTACGAGGACTCCTTGGTCGTCACGGAGGCGAAGCCCCTTGTGGACTACCTCTTGTCCGGAATGCACGCGCAAGTCCTCGCGGAGCGTATGCCCGGCGAGGAGTTCCAAGAGCGGGTCTCCGTCCTCGCGGACTCGCTGGAGCGAGAGCTGGCCTCCCACGGCCGAATCCGTATCACGAAGGACCCGGGCATGTTCGTGGCCGCGTCACCGGCGCGAACCCATGACCGCCGTAGTCCGAGCCTTTCCTGCCAGTCTCGTTTCGGCTATACGCCGGGCGTACGATCCGCGAGGTCTGTACTGGTGGGAGTAGCGTGGTTACTCAGCGCGATCTTGGCGGTGCTGTGGTTGGGCGTCGTTGCTCTCAACATCATGGATTAGGTGACTATTCGCCCACCCGCGTAGAATGGGCGTTCTCGGAAGTCCACATGCAGGATGCTGCATAGCCCCGGTCCTATAGACCCCTCTACGCCTCTCTGCGCGCTGCCAGGAGGAGGGGAGTCTTAACCCCTTCAACCGCAGCTTACAACGCCTTAGAACGGCTCCTGTGTTGAGCCGCTCGTAGTATTGTTGTCGATGCACTGTTCTGCCCTCAGGATCGCCCCTACTGTAACCACTTATTGTGTTTTGGGATCGTAGTTGAAATGGTATATGGATCTCTAAGAGGTCCGCCACTGTAGCTTCGGGGCTCGGGGGTTGTCCCAACAGATTTCATTTTCCTTGGCCGAGCCCCGAAGAGGTGCCCATCCGTATATACGGACACTGAGGCAGCTTTATTCACCCAAGTGCCTAGTACTACTTCGTTAGTTTCTACGAGGGCGAAAGGTCTTTATCCGATCGGTTTCGATGAACCACAGCACCATGTCTTCTAGCAACCACACCATCACCTGCCTGTGGATCGCCGGCAGCGTCGTGTGCCTGACCGAGGGGGGAAAAGGCCTCCCCAGAAGTAGAGTCTTCGCTAGCAGTAACGCTCGACTGTAGCATCAGGAAGGAGTAAGCCACCATCGAGAGCGCCAAGTGACGGTGTAGCCCGTCCCACCTCCTCCCCTGGTAGTCTCTCAAGCCGCACTCGCCCTTAGCGTCCTCATAGAACTGCTCTATGGCCCAGCGGCTGTGTGCCAGGGCCGTCAGTCGCGCAGGCGAAACATCCGCGCCCAGCGAGCTGTAGTAATACTTGAGATCCTCCTCGCCCGGTTCCTTCCCCGCTGGCCGTACTAGCGGCCGCTCAGCGATCAGCCAGCCCTCCGCTGCTGTGACTACCCGATCGTGGGTGGTGCTGTGGCGTGGGCTTCCCGTCGCCCGATGCGCTCTGAGCGCCACCATTTGCTTGCTCAGCGTACCCTTCGTTCCCTCCCGCCAGCTCACCGTTTGCCATGCCCCATCTGGCAGGGAGCCGATCACTTCCTTGGCTGTATACAGAGGAGCAGGTCGCTCCTTGGGAGGCTGCCCCCTCCCCTTATACGGTGGCGCTCCGGCTTCCTTAGCAGCCCTCACCTCCTCGGGTCGGCGCACCCCGAAGGTGCTCTCCACGCCACACACGTACGCCACCTTGCGTTCTTCTAACCCTTTGAGGAAGGAGGGGTTGTCGCCGTAGCCCGAGTCTGCAACCACCACCTCAAATGGCACCTCCCACTCACGCGAGAGATCCACCAGAGAGAGCGCTATCTGGGGCTTTATCCTAAAGCCCACCTCCTCGGGCACATGCGCCCGCTCCCTACGCTGCGGATCCGTCGCCCACCCCTCGGGCAGGTAGAGCCTTGCGCAAACCGGCCAGTGCAAAGGGCGTGAACTCTCGGGCTCCTCAGCCACGTACTCGGCGCTTACCACAACCTGGCAGTTGGCCCGCTTGCCCAAAGCCCCGCAGTACTGGCGGGCAACCCCAACAGAAGCCTTGCCTTGCTTGGGAAAGGAGGTGTCGTCGAGCACCAGGACGCCACCTTTCGGACTTCGCGCACTCAAGGACCTCACGCGAGCGCCATCGAGCTGGCGCGAGTCCCAATCGGCATCGGTAAGCAGATGCTGCAAGCGCTCGGTGGAGGTGCCGGCGAGTGCCGCAGCGATGGTGTCGCAGTTCTTGCGATCTAGGTCGGTCAAGAGCCCGGTTGTGTAGCGCTCCAGGGAGTGGCGGCTCTGGGAGCGACGAAACAGGGGGGCGAAGGGTGTAAGGAAGGCGGAGATCTCAGGCAAAGGGTCGCTAGAAGCTTTGGGCACGGCGAAGGTCAACGGCGGTAATGGGGGGGCGGCCGGACGGCGTGGACGTGACGTTTTACCGGCTTCCGGACGACACCTACCGGGTGCTGGCCGAAGTTGGGGACGTCCGCCTGCTGGCGCCAAGCAACTTCGCCGAGGCCTTAGGTAATGGCGAGCCTACAACATATTGGAGCTGGCCCTTCGAGGAGGCGAAAAAGGACAAGACGTACGGCGAGTTCTTCACAAAGTTCATGGCACAACACCCTGAGGGCAGAAAGCGTAACGTCAGAGACTTGGATTAGATACATGCCGCTGCCCGTGTTCGGCGCGAAGCAGCCGCCGCAGCGAACGGGGGCCCTGGAGGTAGCGGTGGTGGCTAGATACGCGATGGGCCGGGTAGCTGGTTTCCTGGCTAGGCCTGCGACACCTGCACCCGCAGGCCCGGGTAGCACCCTTGCGCAACCGGCTTGGGCGTGTGCCCGCTGGCCAACCAGAGGATGTCCCTGGCTGCTTCTTCGGGCGTACGGTACTTGGGGGGAAGGTAGTTCTCGACGTTGTCGATCAAGGCGTACCAGGCCCACATTCCCCTCTCTTTTCCGACCGCCCCGATATGCAGCCCTCTCTCGCCAGTCTTGAGC
>JACCSM010000377.1 GCA_013698525.1 Rubrobacteraceae bacterium | reverse complement strand
ACGCGCTACGCGCTGAAGTGGGATGGGGACATGGTGCTGACGCCCGAGGGTGAGCGGGTGCTACGTGATCTGGCCTGGCAGCTCCAGGGTATCGATGCGGCGATCACGATGCGGCGCGATCCTGTCTACGTGGAGAGCGAGCGCGTCGCCTACGTCGACGTCGTACCGGGGAAGGCCGAGCCGTGGGGTTGGCGAAACTCGCCGGCCTACACGTTCTCGAAGGCCTTCGACTGGGAGTTGATGCTGCCCCGACCTGGTGACCCCGTGACGAGGCTGCCGAACTTCGCATGCTTCGAGCTGAAGTGGCTAGATGCAGACGAGTTCGGACACTGGTCCTACACGGACTTCAAGGTCGAGATCAACGACCGCAAGCGGCGCGAGTGGGAGCTGTTCCACGCCCTGAGGGAGGGAGCTTCTCTTCCAGAGGGGGTGGAGCGGGTCCAGAGTCCGGAAGGGATGCACATTATAGAACACCTCCGCCGCACCTACGGGTCGCTCCGTCGGGAGGCGACGACCGAAGTTCCGGCGATCTCACCGGTGCGTTGAGTCGTGCTGCTCGCTCCCGGCAAAGGCTTCGTCTTCCTCGCCATGCCCAAGTCCGGTTCGACCTCGATCGAGACCGCCTTCCTGACGCATTCACAGATGATTCTCCAAAAGCCTCCAGCCATCAAGCACACCACCTACGCCGGGTTCCAGCGCTTTCTGCAACCGTTCCTGAACTCCAAGGGCTTCCCGCGCGAGTCCTATGAGGTGGTGTGCGTGTTCCGGGAGCCGATAGACTGGCTCTCCAGCTGGTGGCGGTACCGGTCGCGCGAGAAGCTAGCGAACCCTAGGGACCCGAAGCACCGCAACTACACGGGAGACGTCTCGTTCGAGCAGTTTGCCCGCGCGTACATGGAGGGCAGCGAGCAGTTTGCACAGGTTGGACGCATGTTCAGGTTCGTTCAACCCTCCCCAGGAGGGGCTGAGGTGGACCGGATCTTCCGCTACGATCGTCTCGACCTGTTGGTGGACTTCCTGTGCGAGAAGGTGGGTGAGGAGGTCGAGGTGGGCTCTGTGAACACTTCGCCCGAGCGCTCGGTTTCCCTGTCAGAAGAATGCGAGATCGAGTTGCGCGAGTTCTTCGCCCCTGAGTACCGTATCTACGAGCAGGCCATCGGCGGATGAGGGCCGCGCCGTAGGGTCGTCGAACTGACTCGATCTCTCCGGACGCCTGCGGGTTTGCCAACATACTGGGGCGAACTACCCGATCTGGCGCAGAAATATAGGAGTGAAATCTTTGACAATATGCCCGGAGGCCAGTAGCTTTATGTCCGAATCATAGAATGGCCGGGTCGTAAAGAAAGGGCGAGGCTTGCCGGTGTTCAGACTCAATAGAGCTTTCGGCGTCGGGCGAGACGCGAAGGCATTCTTGAACATGCAGGGTGGCCTCACGCGGGGGGAGGTACCGAATCCCGAGCACCACGAGGATCAGGCCGAGAGACTCAGGAAGATCGTAAAGAGGCAGAGGAAGGTGCTGCGGAGGAAAGACCGGCAGATCGAGGAGCAAGCTGCGGCGCTCGAGACCCTGCGGGAGAGACGGCAACACGAGATCAGGCTGAGGACAGAACTCAAACAGCAGAGATTGGAGGTATTTCGCCTAAAGAACGAGCTTGACGCGATGAACGGGTTGGTAGAGACCGCCAGGGACGTTCCCTCGGCTGAGAAGGTATCGGGTGAGCCGGGTATAGGCGCGCTACCCGACTTCGTCATCATAGGAGCGCAAAAGGGCGGGACATCCTTCCTCTACTACCTGCTCACGCGACACCCGCTCGTAGAGCCCGCCGCCCGTAAGGAATTACACTTCTTCGACAATCCAGAACGTTTCGACAACGGCGCCGGGTGGTATCGGCGGTGCTTCCCACAATCGGGGTGGAAGGACGGACGGAGGTCCATAACCGGAGAGGCAACGCCCTCCTACCTGTTCTACCCACCAGTCGCAAAGAGGATGGCGGGAGTGGTGCCGCAAGCACGGCTAATAGCGCTGCTCAGGAACCCGGTCGATAGGACTTACTCCCACTACCAGATGCAGGTAAAGAGGGGAACGGAGCCCAGTACCTTCGAAGAAGTCATAGAGCAGCAGCATGCTCCGTACGTGCCCAGGAGCATCTACGTGGACCAGCTTCTGTGCTGGTTCGAGTTCTTTAGCAAAGAGCAGATGCTGATACTCAAGAGCGAGGACTTCTTCGAGCGCCCTGTCGAGACACTGAAGGTCGTCCTGAACTTCCTCGACCTGCCAGAGTGGCAGCCTGAGGCTTCGGAGCTTGAACAAAGACGACACACAGGGTCCTACAAGCAGAAGATGGACCCGTCCACCAGGCGACGGCTGGAGGCCTACTTCGAGCCGTACAACAAGAGGCTCTATGAGTGTCTCGGCG
>JACCSM010000370.1 GCA_013698525.1 Rubrobacteraceae bacterium | reverse complement strand
GTAAACGAGGCCGACATGTCCGACAAACCGACGTGGATGCGCAACCTCCCACTCGCCGACACCGTCGGGAGTCAGAGAGAGTACGAGGGAAAGATGGAGGAGCTCGCCGACCTCGATTCCAAGGGGATGCGTCCGATTCTTGCGGCACTCGAGGCTACGGGCCAGCTCGCCAACACGGTGATCTTCTTCACCTCAGATAACGGCTACCTCCACGGCGAGCACCGCGAGAGGAAGAAGGACCTGCCCTACTGGGAGAGCTCAGAGGTACCCTTCTTCGTGAAAGGACCGGGGGTCAGGAGCGGCACGACCCGCAACGTGCTCGTGAACCACACGGACCTGATGCCCACGACCTGTGAGATCGCCGGAGTACCGCTCGGCTCCCTCGACGTGGACGGCCGCTCCATGCTGGCGTACCTTGGCGCGGACTCCTTCTCCGGTTGGCGCAAGAGGATGCTCGTCAGTGGCTCAGACGACGTGGGATGGCAGCTTAACCCCGGAGGCTCGAACGACCCGAGCGGCAGGTGGTGGCTCCTCAGGGAGGGGATGACGGCGTTCATCCTCCGCGAGAACGGGGCCAAGGAACTTTACTTGATGGGCTCTGACCCCTACCAGGAGCGGAGCACGGCCCGCACCGCCGACCCGGCGCTCATAGGGCGCCTCCTGACCTCCGTGAAAGACATGAGGGCGGCTAGTGGGGCGAGACGCAGGCAACTGGAAGCAGCGCCGTAGGCGGGGTCCGTAAAGAGGGGGAAAGCAGAAATGCAGGGCTGCCACCATAGGGTCCGGAGCACGACGCTCCGGCCCTTCTCCCTGCTCTATTCACCCTAGATAGGTGCACAGAATGATTGAACAGTCGATCGTTCAACTGCTGCACGCTGGTAAAGGATATAGACCGGCCTGTGTCCATTTATCTTGTGCATCTATCTAGTGCGTGGAAGATGAATTCCGCGAAGTTGCCAGCATCACTCTAACCCGCGTGGCCCCGGTCCTATACTGAGTGCCTTCTTATGTACAGGACAGGAGGCTTCGTAGCGTGGGGTACATAAGACACCGATAATACCTCCCGGAAGTATTATGGCCTTCGCCTGGGTAGGCCCTCCAGACCGGGGCCTTGCAAACTTCCGAGAACTGTCCACCTGGCATACAGACGTGCCGGTTCCCTACCTCGATACTGAAGGAGCTATAGCGGCACGGGGCGGGGGTCTGCACACCTTTCTTTCCTCCGCCCCGCTAAAGAAGGGTGTATGGGGATGAGAAGGATGGTTCTACTGCTGGCCTCGATGGGCTTAGCGGTGCTCTTTGCAGGTGGGGTGACGCTCCTAGCGACAGAGAAGCTCGACGCAGCATCCACCCTGCCGACCGGTTTCGAGGACCGGCTGCTGGCGACCGCCGCCAAGCCGACCGCGCTCGCGTTCACGCCGGACGGCCGCCTGCTCGTCGCCACGCAGCCCGGTCAGCTTAGGGTGTACAAAAACGGCACGCTGCTACAGACTCCGGCGCTGAACATCTCCGGTAGGATCTGCTCCAACTCGGAGCGTGGGCTGCTGGGCGTGGCGGTTGACCCTAACTTCTCTGCCAACCACTACGCCTACCTCTACTATACGCACAACGAGTTTGGTGTCTGTCCGACGGGGCAGCCTACCAACCCCAACAACCCCGTAAACCGGGTCTCGCGCTTCGTCATGACCGGGGACGCCGTCGATCCGGCGACCGAGAAGGTCCTGATCAACAACATCCCCTCGCCCAACGGCAACCACAACTCCGGCGACCTCGGCTTCGGCAAGGACGGATACCTCTACGCCACGGTGGGCGACGGCAACTGCGACTACAAGGGAGATTCGGGTTGCGCCGGGTCCAACGATGCCTCCCGCGACCGCCATATCCTACTGGGCAAGGTGCTCAGGATAACCCGCGACGGCGGCATCCCCGCGACCAACCCCTACCAGGGGACCACAAGCGCACGCTGCAACCTCACCGGCCGCACCGACCCCGGCAAGAACTGCCAAGAGACCTTCGCTTGGGGCTTGAGGAACCCCTTCCGCTTCGCCTTCGATCCGAATGCCACCGGCACGCGCTTCTTCATAAACGACGTTGGCCAGAACGCCTGGGAGGAGATCGACCAGGGCAAGGCCGGGGCCGACTACGCTTGGAATCTGTGCGAGGGCAACCACGACAACCCCGACCGCACGGACTCCGTGGACTGCGCCTCTTCGCCCTACACACCGCCCGTCCACGAGTACGGCCACAGCGATACGGGGTGCGCATCCCTGACCGGGGGCGCGTTCGTTCCGAACGGCGCCTGGTCCGCCTCCTACGACGGCTCCTACCTCTTCGGCGACTACGTGTGCAACAAGATCTTCAAGCTCACGCCGGCAAGCGGTGGCGGGTTCGCGAGAACGGAGTTCGCGAGCGGGCTGGGGCAGGGCGGCCCCATCGCCATGGCCTTCGGCCCCTACGGCTCGGGTAAGGCCCTCTACTACACCACCTACGCCAACGGCGGGGAAATACACCGCATCGCACCCACCGGCAGCGTCAACCGGTCCCCGAGCGCCTCCGTCTCGGCAGACCCGACCTCGGGTCCTCTGCCCCTGGCGGTCGGCTTCGACGGCTCGGGCAGCACCGACCCTGACGCGGGCGACACGCTGAGCTACCTGTGGGACTTCGGCGACGGTTCCCCGGCCGAGACGACTAACACCCCCACGACGAGCCACACCTACTCGACCAAGAGAACCTACACGGCCTCGCTGCGCGTGAGGGACAACCACAGCGCCCTCTCTGACCCTGCCACCGTGCGTATCGACGCGGGCAACGAGGCGCCAAACCCCACCATAGGGTCGCCCTCAGCGGACCTGCTCTTCCGGGTGGGCCAGCAGATCACCCTGAGCGGCAGCGCCACAGACCCGGAGGACGGCCAGCTGCCGGCGAGCTCCTTTAGTTGGGAGGTTCTCCGACACCACAACGGCAGCCACACGCACCCCTACTTCTCCGGGACCGGCAACAACCTGACTTTCGCAGCCCCCCCGCCGGAGGACATCTCCGCGACCGGCGCGGGCAACTACCTGGAGGTAAGGTTCACGGCGACCGACTCCGCGGGCCTCTCTAAGACGGTAGTCCGAGAGGTGCAACCCAGCCGGGTGAACGTCTCGTTCGGGGGCAACCCGAGCGGACTGTCGGTGCAGGTCAACGGCGAGGCGTTCGCCACCCCGAGGACGCTCGTCTCTTGGGAGGGTTACAAGCTGACCGTGAGCGCCCCCTCGCCGCAGACGCTCTCGGGCACGACATACGTGTTCTCTTCTTGGTCCGACGGCAAAGAACGGCAACACGACATCGTCAGCGGGGCAGCGCCGAGCACCTACACGGCCGCCTTCAAGGCCTGCACGAAGACCGGAACCCTCGGCGACAACGTCCTGGACGGCACCTCGGGCGCGGACGTCATCTGCGGCATGGGGGGCAACGACCGGATAAGGGGACTGGGCGGCAACGACACCCTTGAGGGCGTAGGCGGGAACGACACCCTCCGCGGCGGCGGCGGAGCGGACAAGGTGATAGGGGGCGGCGGGGCCGACGCCCTGTACGGGGAGGATGGCAACGACGCACTCGACTCTCGTGACGGCGTGAACGCCAACGACTCCCTCGACGGTGGGCCCGGCACGGATACCAAGGTGACGGACGCCACCGAGAAGTCGATAGTGGGCTTCCCGTAGGTCGTCAGGAAAGCACCCCAACTATCTGAGGGCCGGGGAGCAACACCCCGGCCCTTCATCTTCCCCTTATTCACCCGAGTGCGTAGAAGGTGAATTCTGCGAAGTTCAGATACAGGATGTTGGATGATACGGTCCACTGGGTTCGAGCAGACTGCGGTAGCCTTTGCATAGGCGATAGGGCAACCACAACATCTGGTGCCGCCGAATAAAGATGCGCGAGGGCGGATATGCCTAGCCCTTATGGAACTGTGACTTTGGTGCCGCTTAGTTAGAGTGGTTACCTGCGAGAGCAAGCCTACCCGGGTGAGATCTCGATCTTCGGTTCCTTACCGAGCGTCGTCGTGAAGCGGATCTCTACGGCGTGCTTGTCACTTCGTATCATCGGGGTTGGCCGGGTAGATCACGGCCGAGTACAGGATACGGTCGACCTTCAACAGCCCCGTCTCCTTGTCGAGCTCGTACTTCACCCTGGAGCCTTTGGGGATCTCGATCAGGGCCGTGAACTCCTCCGGGGCTTCCTCCCCAATCGGGACGTCGTGCCGGGGATGGGGCATCTTCGTGGCTCCTTCCGGAGAACGTGAAATCAGGGTGTACCGGGCGCCCGCGGATTATACATGAGGCCGGGAGTGCCACCGGCAATGCGGCTACTGGCGGAATTCTTGCAGGACGGCCTCGTTTGCCTCCTCGTCAGGCATCAATACCTGCTCGCCGTCGGACAGGGAAGTAGGGTGACCCTCTAACGCGGCGGTAGTCATCTTGTTGTCTTCGCCGTTGAGCACGAGTGCCCGTGCGAGTGGGATCACCTGCAGAACCCCAAGGTCTGTGTTTACGTTCTCGTTCGCGACCTTGATGATCCCTGGTATTTTGGTGACGGTGTCCCACCGGAGCGCCTGCCGGCGTAGCGCTGCCAGCAGCTTCTGCTGATGATCTATCCGGTCGAGGTCTGCCCCTGGGGTGCCGCGGTAGCGGGCGTATTTGAGCGCCTTATACCCGTTTAGACGCTCGAAGCCTTCGCCCATATTCCAATGCTCGGGAAACACCCCCGTCCCAACATCTACTCTGACCCTACCCATGGCGTCTATGAGCTTCTCGAAGCCCTCGAAATCCACGATTACGTGGTTGTCTATGTCGACGCCCGTGAGGTCCTCCATCACCGTTCTAGCCTGGTCTACGCCGCCGTAGGCGTAGGCGGTATTGATGCGGTCTTTTTCTCCGGGCTCCACCTCTACGTACAGGTCGCGAGGTACGGAGAGCAGCTTTACCTCTCCCGTAGCGGGAATCACCCGGACGAGCATCATGGTGTCTGAGCGCGTGGACGCGCCCTCAGCCGAGCTGGGCCTCCGGTCGACACCAAGGACGAGCACGTCGAGCGGCTCGCCAGAGGCCTCCTCAGCGTCTTTGGATGCTTCCAGCCTGGCTTCAGGGGCAGCTTTGCGGGCGGACTGGTCCTTGGCCTCGGTGGTCGGCTTCCGGCTGCGGGACGATGCCAGATCTTTCGTTGTCTTGTTGGCCGGGCCGCGGGTCTCGTGCGCCGGGATCGTACTGGAATCTCCCTGCGCGACCAATCCCTCGAATGCGGTAGGGACGAAACCAGGGGACCCGGTTGTCTCCACCGTGCCAGCGGAGCCCACCCCCTGAGCCTTGAAAAAGGCAGCCGCTTGCGTCCCGGTACCGAAAAACAGACAGGCCAGGACGAGTACCGCCAGGAGCCGCCGCCGGCGATACCGCGCCCGCCTCCACCGACTGCTTTTCGAACGTGCTCGCCTTCTAGTCTGCTTCAAGGCCCCCACCGTTACCCGCTCATGGCAAGCAAATATCCATAATCGCAAGTCAACAAAACTTACCGGATTGTAAACATCTCTAACCGACTCGTCTATATCCGCACGAAATTTTCCCACAGATCCCCGGATTCATCCGGGCAAGAGTCTTTCCGCCCGGCCGTCTGACGGACGACCGGTGTAATGATTGCCGCTCCTCGATCCACGAATGGTGCCGGGCCGGTGTCACAACACCACTAGCACGTAGAAGACCACGATAAAGCCTACCGCAAACCCGTTCGAGCTCCCTCCAATCGCTGATGTTAGTTGGACCGGGAGCGTCCTCGCGAAGGTAAGCGACGCCGTGAGAGAGCCGCTTGCGAACAGGATCGATGGCCCTACAAACGCCAGAAAATATAAGACGCCCCGCATGGTACTGGAGACGGAATATACGGCGCAGAGCGCGAGAGCGCACAGCAGCCACAACCGCCGCAGGCAAATATCTGCTGAGACCAA
>JACCSM010000345.1 GCA_013698525.1 Rubrobacteraceae bacterium | reverse complement strand
CCGCAACCTCCCTCTTCGAGGGACAACTCGAGATGAAAGAGGGCGGCTACGTCGTCCAGAAGGAGAACACCATGACAAGCGTCCCCGGCGTGTTTGCCGCCGGTGATGTCTCGGACACCCGCTACCGTCAAGCCGTCACGGCCGCCGGCGACGGCTGCAGGGCCGCTATCGACAGCGAGCGCTGGCTCGAGGAGCAGGGCGAGGCCCCCGAGGAAGCCGAGGATCCCGGCGTCTGGACCGCCGAGAAGGACGTGGCGAACTTCTAGCGGTAGTCCGCCCCTCCAGATCTACCCTGCGGCCGCACGAACAAACCGGGACCAACGTCAGCCTACCGCGCCGCGGAGCAGCTCCAGGGCAGGCCCGACAACCGCGTCTTCACCAACGGCTACTATAGTGCTCTTACTCACAGTCATTTGGGTTGAATGATGTGCGAGGGACGCTCTTGTGACCATCGGCCAGGTGGCATACATTCGCGCCAGAGTGCCGGCGGGCAGCTATCCTCAGCGGAGATCGATCAACCCCAGCTCCAAGGCCTGGACAACGGCCCGGGTTCGGTCGGAGACCCCCAGCTTTGAGATGATGTGCTCGACGTGGTTCTTGGCCGTACCGAGGCTAATTACGAGGTCCCCAGCGATCTGGCGGTTGGTGCGTCCCAGCTTCATTAGCCCCAGGACCTCCAGCTCACGCGGGGTCAGGGGCTCCACCGCGTAAGCGGCCTCGTGAGGACTGCCCGTTCCTCTGCGCATCTCTCCCTCGCTGGCCAACCGGCGCAGAAGCCGGGCGGCCAACTCCGGGTCCAGCGGGGTCTCCCCGTTGCGCACCCGCCGCACGGCCTCGATGATCTCCTCTCGAGGAGCGTCCTTGAGTACGTAGCCAGCAGCCCCCGCCTTCAGCGCTTCGAGCAGGTAGTCGGGGTTCTCGTGCATGGTCAGCATCATGACGCTAATCTCTGGGTATCTTTGCTTGATCTCCTTTGTGGCTGCCAGGCCGTCCATGACAGGCATCCTCACGTCCATGAGGATCAGATCCGGCCCGAAACGCGAGCACAGCAAGAGCGCTTGCCGTCCGTTGGCCGCCTCGCCAACGATCTCGATGTCGGACTCGTCGGAGAGCATGTTTTGGAGACTCTCCCTGGCGAGCTCATGGTCGTCGACTATGGCCAAGCGCGTTGGCCCACATACGTCCTCTGGAGAGATCTCGGTTCCCACCTCTCTATACACCCCCGATGAACAACTGGCCGACCACTTTCACGATAGTCGTCCGATCTCCGCGGCTGCAAGGGACCCGTCCGACCCGCACGGTAGCGTCGTCATGCCGTTCGTATCAGAGGGATGATCGCTGCAACAAAGGTACCGGCCTCCGCGCGGCTTTGGATCTCGAGGTCGCCACCAAGCATGCCGACCCGCTCCCTCATTCCCGCAAAACCGATCCGCTCGCCAGGCTTGCCCCCCAACATTTCGAGCGCGGCCGGGTCGAACCCATGCCCGAAGTCCCGGACCGCCAGATAGACTTCTCCGTCCAGCCGCCGCAACTCGATTTTCAACCACTTTGTATCCGCGTGCTTGCGTATGTTGGTCAACGCCTCCTGCGCGACGCGGAAGAGCGCGAGCTCCATCTCTCTTGGCAGGCGCTCATCTCCAAGATGTTCCTCGCAGGCGACATGGTAGCCTTCCTCGCTCAGACGTTCGACCTCCAGGGCGATGGCAGCCGCGAGTCCGAGGTCATCGAGGGCCGTCGGCCTTAAGTTCGCGATGACCCGGCGCGTATCCGAGACCGTCGACCGGACCTGCCCGAGTATCCGATCCAGTTCTCTCCTGCCTTGCTCCGTCTCTGGAGCGTAGCGCCGGGCGAAGGCCTGCAGATTCTGGTGTGCGGCCAACGCAACCTGGGCCAAACCGTCGTGAACCTCGTAGGCTACGCGGCGTCTCTCCTCTTCCTTGGCTCCCAACAACCTCTTTTCCAGGTTCTGCAGCGCACGCTCGCGCTCCCAGCGCTCCTCGGCCTCACGCATAGCCCGCCGGACCGCCGGCAAGAGCCGCTCCAAACGATGCTTGAGCACGTAATCCGTGGCTCCGCTCTTCAGGGTCTCGATCGCCACCTCTTCACCGAGCGTACCCGAGACGAAGATAAACGGCACACTGGGACAGAGCTCCTTGGCCAGGCTCAACGCCGAGAGGCCGTCGAAGCCCGGTAACACGTAGTCAGCCAAGATGAGATCGACCCCACCCTCCTCCAGCGCTGCGGCGAAGGCGTCGCGGCTCTGTACTCGGACCAGCTCGCAGCCGATCTCACCTTCGGACAGTCGAGCCCCGACGAGTTCTGCGTCCAACGGGCTATCCTCGAGGATGAGGATGCGCAGCACACCAGATCTATCGCGGTCTTGCCCTTCAGGTCTGTGCAAGACCTTCAAAGTTCCCGCTCCGCAGCGCTAGACGGCTTGTCGTTCAGGCCGAGGAGTCCCGCTTTGGGGTCATCCGCCGCCTGCGACCGGTACACGGCCCGGCGGTGGAGATAGTCTAGAGGCTCCTCCCCATCACGCGCGATGAAGCCCCCCTCGATCGTCCTCCCCTCGCTCAATACGGCGAGGGTAGACTCGAGATCGTTCTGGTTGTCCTCTACCAGTAAGAGCTTACAGCTGTAATCTCTGTCAGCCATCACTATTCTCCGTGAATCGCGGAAGCGAGAAGTAGAAGGTAGCCCCCCTTCCTAAACAACCATCCGCTTTCGCTCGTCCCGCGTGGTGACCGACGGTGCGTCTCACGCTGGCGAGTCCGATGCCTTCGTACCCTTCCGCGTCGTGCAAAAGCCGAAATACGCCGAAGAGTTTGTTGGAGTATTGTACATCAAACCCCACACCATTATCGCGAACAAAGAATACGACCTCACGCTCGTCGCCAGTGCTCCCGACCCAGATCACAGCCGGGTCGTGGAAACATACGCACTTGTCAGGGGTGTCAAGATCGGAAAGATAGAAGCTTACTACCTCTCATGCGACAGGAGCGCGGCGGCGGGCCAGGGTCCGCAGATGGCAGAAGGCGATGTTCTCGATCAAGACAAACGAAGATAGGCCTTCTGGCACGTTCGCTCGTGGCGCTGCGGGCATAGGATGAGGCAAAGATAAGAGACTGTCGATTCGAAAGGCACAGAGCTTTGAAGGTCATTACTCGGGGTAAGCCACCGCGCTCAGACTCGTATGGGGGAACGATACCATGTGCGGTGACGAACGCCTCCAAGGGAGTTGACGAGCCGCGGCTCCGTACCACTAAGCGGTGGTGAAGTCACCGTTGACACACCCTCGGAGAAAACAGACCTCTTGCCGACAAAGGAACAGGATCATAGGCGACTCTCCGCTATCTGACCGCTTCTCCGTCCCGATGAGACCCTGGCCGACAGACGCCGAAGGGCTTAGTGTCCAGCGAAATGAAGCCCCTAACAGGGCGTACCAGCTCTTATGCGAGTGTAGTTACAAGGTACGCTGCGAGGTCATGCGCCACGGCGAGCGATTGGGCGAGTTGACGTTCTTCGACGATGAGGAGGCGAGCGTCACCCAAGGCGAGCGAGTCTGGTACTGTCCTGGGTGTCGCGGTCGACTCAGTCTCCTATCTGTACGACCTTGAGGCTGGACTAAGACTCAATCCCGATGTGCGTCAACTACACTGCAACCCGCTAAAAAGAGAACGCGCAGCGCAAAGCAAGGTCACCACTGACGGCGACTAATAAGCTCCTCTGTCGACAAAGAGGGCTCTAACGGTGCTGGCCAAAAGCACCAGATCAAGCCATACGGACCAGTCGCGCACGTAGTGGATATCCATCTCGACCCTGTCAGTGAAGGAAGCGTGGTTGCGACCGGAAACCTGCCAGGGTCCGGTTACCCCTGGAGGTACGCGCAGAATCTCGTCGCGCGCGTCCCCGATATCTCCGGACTCGCGGGGTAGGTAGGGGCGAGGGCCGACCAGGCTCATCTCCCCGCGCAAGACGTTCCAAAGCTGCGGCAGCTCATCCAGGCTGGTCTTGCGCAAAAATCGGCCGACGCGCGTAACACGGGGATCGGCGCGTAGCTTATGGTACTTTACGTACTCTTCCCTGAGGCCGGCATCTTCAGCGAGCATGAGCTCCAGCACAGCCTCTGCTCCTGGTACCATAGTACGGAATTTGATGCACGGGAATGGGACACCGTTCTTGCCCAACCGCCAGTCCGTGTAGAAAATGGGCCTTCTAGACTCTGCATAGACGAGCAGGGCTATCACCAAGAGAAACGGAAGCACCAGGGCTCCGCCCACCACGGTAGCTCCAAAGTCTAGTATGCGTTTCGCCCTCCGCGCCCAGGGGTTGAGGAGGTTGTACTTTATCTCCACAGCCAAGGTTCCCGCAAAGTCGCGGGCCGTCACAGCCGAGTTGGTTATACCGCCGAGGTTCGAGATGAGCAGGACGTGCCGGAAGCTGCGGCTAGCCCGGCTAACGAGCGGTGCCAGGTGCGAGGGCCGGATGTAAGGCGTGGCGAAGATTATGGTGTCCACGCCGCCTCTGCGAGCGAGATTCTCGACCTGGGTCATGGCCTCTTCGTGGGAGCGGCCGTTGAGCGGCTGCCCTGACAGCGTCAGGCCCCGGTCGATGAGGGCAGCGGGGACGTACCCCAGCTCCCATTCCTCTTCCAAGAGCTTGACCGTTCGGGCGCCCGTGTCCTTGTTTCCTATGACGATCACGGGTCTGCCCCAAATACCGAGCCTCCACAGCCCCCACCGCGCCAAACCCTGCACCAGGGGGGGTAGAAGCAAAAGGCCTACAAAGCCTAGCGCCAATAGCGGGCGTGGGAGCAGGCGTGGGAGCGAGGCTATGGCCCCGAAGTCTAAGGCTATGGCAAAGGAAACGGCGGCGAAGGTGCCGACCACGGAGTATGTGTGCCGGCGAAGCCTCTCCGCCGAGCTCAGACCGTACGCCGGATACAGCCCCATCAAAGAGCGTA
>JACCSM010000334.1 GCA_013698525.1 Rubrobacteraceae bacterium | reverse complement strand
CCTCGCGGCGTTCTACGGCTCCTTCAAGGCCGTCACGGACGTGAGCCTAGATATACAGGCCAACAAGGTAACGGCCCTCATCGGGCCTTCGGGGTGCGGCAAGAGCACCTTCATACGTTGTCTGAACAGGATGCACGAGGTGATCCCAGGCGCGCGCGCAGAAGGGCACGTGATGCTCGGCGAGCAGGACATCTACGCCAAGAGTGCTGACCCGGTAAACATCCGGCGCCGTGTCGGGATGGTCTTCCAGAAGCCCAACCCGTTCTCCAAGTCGATCTACGAGAATGTGGCGTGGGGGGCCAGGATCAACGGCTACCGCGGCGACATGGACGAGCTGGTGGAACGCTCCCTGAAGCAGGCCGCCATCTGGGAGGAGGTCAAGGACCGCCTCAAGGAGAGCGGGCACGGGCTCTCAGGCGGCCAGCAGCAGCGACTTTGCATCGCGCGCACCTTGGCGGTCGAGCCCGAGGTGATCCTGATGGACGAGCCAGCGAGCGCGCTCGACCCGGTCTCGACCCAGAAGATCGAGGACACCATGGACCAGCTGAAGCAGAGCTACACGGTGGTGATCGTGACGCACAACATGCAGCAGGCTGCCCGCATCTCGGACTACACGGGCTTTTTCTACATCGAGAACATGGGCGACCCCGGCCGGCTCTGGGAGTTCGACGAGACGGAGAAGATGTTCTCGAACCCCGAGCGTAAGGAGACGGAGGACTACGTCACGGGACGGTTCGGCTAGAAGATGCCGCGGGAGACCTTTCAGCAGGAGCTCGACGGCCTGATCTCGGACGTGCTCGACTTCGGGGGCGAGGTCAAAAACTCTCTGGAGAACATGGTAAGGGCGATGGAGGGCCGTGACGCTGGCGCGGCGCGCCAGGAGCTCGGGGTGGACATCCGCTACAAGACGTGGGGGATAGATATCGAGAGGGAGTGCATGATCCTGCAGGCCCGCCAGGCACCCGTGGCACGCGATCTCAGGCTCCTCTACACCGTGCAGTCAGTGACGAATCACCTCGTCCGCTCAGGCACCCTCTGCGAGCACATCTGCCACGCGATCGTGGACACAGAAGGGAGCGAGCGTGATGAGGACCTGGAGACCGCCCTCGTTGAGATGGCCAGGACCGCGCGCAACGTATTCAACGAGGGACTCGACGTTTTCGAGAACCGCGACATAGAGAGGGCTCGCGACCTTCAGGCCAAGGACGACAAGGTGGACCTCCTCTACTCCGAGGCCATGAACCTCATAGCCAACCCCTCTGAGGGGGGAGGCGGCGCACCGGAGTGGCGTATGAGGGCTGCACTGATGGTCCACTACCTGGAGCGCATTTCCGACCACGGCGTGGACATCGGCGGGAGCGCCGTCTTCCTGGTTACCGGACAGCGGATAGAGGACGCCATGCAACAATACCTCGACCGCAACGTGGACCAGGACGGCGGCTGACTCCGCTTTCCAGACGCTCGCCGCTCGTATACTTCTGCTACAATCTATCGGTAGGCGGTCTTGCAGGCGGGTGGTTATCTCTTGAGGCTTACGCAGAAGAGCAAGTATGCGGTTCGGGCGCTGATGGAGCTCGCGCTCGACGAGCGTGATTGCCCGCTCGGGGTGGCCGAGCTGGCGCGCCGCCAACACATCCCCGAGAGGTTCCTCGAGCAAATCTTCGGCGAGCTTCGCCGGGCGAACGTGATAGAGAGCCGCCGCGGGGCGCACGGAGGTTACCGCTTCGCGATGCCGACGGAGGAGATCTCCGTCCTCGACGTCGTCGAGATCCTCGACGGTGAGATCCGTCCAGCCCGCTGCTCGGCAGGTGGGGTCTGCTACATAGCCGACGCCCCCCTCTGCGCCACGAGCAAGGTCTGGGACGAGGCCCGCGAGGCTCTGGAGAACGTCTTCGGGCGCTACAGCATAGCGGCCCTCGCCGCCGCAGAGCGTGAGGAACGCATGTCCCACGAAGCCGCCCCCGCAGGCCGCTGACGGATCCTCTGACGAACCCTGGATAGGCTCCTAGCCCATCTCCGCGGTCTTACGGGGCTGGCCGAATCCACGGTCGAGGTCGGGGACAGGAGATACCGCATCACCCATCCCGTCTGTGCGGACGACCTGATCGATGAAGAAGACTTCGACCGCGACGAGCGGCTCCCTTACTGGGCCGAACTCTGGCCGAGCGCCCTCGCCCTGGCGCGTCACCTCTCAGAACGCGACCTTGCGGGTACCAGCGCCATCGAGCTTGGGTGCGGCGTCGGGCTGCCTACCCTCCTCGCGCTCACCCGCGGCGCAACTGTACTGGCGACAGACCACTACGAGGCCGCCCTCGACTTCACCGTCCACAACGCCAGCACGAACCTGCACCTGGAACCCAATACGTCCCTTCTCGACTGGCGCGAACCGGATACAGGGGGTATCGGGACCTTCGACCTCGTTCTCGCCGCCGACGTTCTCTACGAACGCAAGAACGCCGCTGCCCTCGCTGACATCGTACCGAAACTCCTCGCGCCAGGCGGCGAGGCGATCTTCGCCGACCCCCGCCGTGACGAAGCGCCGGTCTTCCTGGAGGCCATGGAGGACCTGGGATTCGAGGATGCGGCGGAAGAGACTAGGGTCGAGCAGGGCTCGAGAGGGGTGATGGTGCTACTGCACAGGCTGCGGCGGTAGCCTCCGGTCAGGGACTCCCGACCCGAGCCCCTCGGGTGGACGGAGAACACGGCGCTTTGGAGCGGGATAGGATGATCCCTGCTGTTATACTCTCGTGCAGTGCTTCTGGAATCGTTAAACCCGACCCAGCTTGACGCTGTAGAGTATACAGAAGGGCCGCTCCTCATACTCGCCGGTGCGGGGAGTGGGAAGACGCGCGTGCTCACGCATCGTGTCGCCTACCTCATAGATCAGGGCCTGGCTGCGCCCGAAGAGGTACTGGCGATAACCTTCACGAACAAGGCTGCCCGCGAGATGAAGGATAGGGTGGCCCTCCTCGTGGGCCCCGACTCGAAAAAGATGTGGGTCTCGACGTTCCACGCCTTCTGCGCGCGCATCCTCAGGGTCCACGCGGAGAAGCTTGGCTACAAGAGGGAGTTCACGATCTACGACGGCGCCGATCAAGTCAGGCTCGTCAAACGGTGCATCGTGGAGCTCGGCAAGGACCCCAAACGTTTCAACCCTCGCTCTTTCCAGGCCCAGATCAGCTCCGCCAAGAACGTCCTTATGGCCCCCGATGACTTCCTCCGCAACACAGAGGGCTACATCGCCGAGAACGTCGCCGAGGTCTACGACCTCTACCAGAGGCGCCTCTACGAGAACAACGCCATGGACTTCGACGACCTGATCATGCAGACTGTCGCCCTACTCGAGCTCTTCCCCGAGGTCCGCGAACGCTACCAGACCCGCTTCAAGTACATCCACGTCGACGAGTACCAGGACACCAACCACGCTCAGTACCGCCTCGTCAATATCCTGGCAGCAGGACATCGTAACTTATGTGTCGTTGGTGATGACGATCAGT
>JACCSM010000325.1 GCA_013698525.1 Rubrobacteraceae bacterium | reverse complement strand
CTGCATCTCAAGGACGGCTGGGAGTATATCCTAATGAACAAACAGGACATAGAAGACGTGAGCCAACTCTTCGAGCACGCTGGCTCCCCCGAGAAGTTCCGGGAGGGACTCATAGAGCTAAAGGAGCAAGACCTGAGGAAGCGGCTGGAGAGGACCGACCCGGCGTAAGGCCGAAAGGCGGCGCGGAAACCTCCGTGCCGCCTTTCAAGCGGGCTTCTCTACCCAGATGGGATCGGGTGTGATCTTTCCGCACTCGTGCATGACCCCCGCGTCCTCCTCGATGCAGGACCAGCCGCTTGTCCTCTTCGATGTCGAATGTCCCCACACCCTCCACTTCCAGCTTGGGCACCCTTTCTTCCTCCAAGAACTTGACCAGATTATACTGTGCGCGACCCTGGGTACGTAACACACGTAATCCGAAACGGGGGGATAGCCACCGGCCCGCTCGATTCCCGGCGGGAGGAAGGAAGAAACAGATGGCCAGGATCACGACTAGCCCGGATTTCAGCCGGGAGGAGGTGGGGCTCGCCAGCAGGAACCCTGGTATGCCCCTGGAGGGGATGCGTTACCCCGTCACCCCCGTAGGCATGCACTATCTCCTCATCCACTTCGACATCCCCTTCGTGGACCCGGCGACCTACGAGCTCCCGATCACGGGCCGCGTCCAGAAACCGCTCAGGCTGACTCTCGACGAGCTGAAGGCGCGTCCGGCGGTCACGATGCCCGTGATGATGGAGTGCGCCGGCACCGGGCGCGCGCACCTCTCTCCGCGTCCCGTCTCGGCGCCATGGCGCGACGAGGCCATCGGGTGCGCCGAGTGGACAGGTACACCGCTCAGGTCCCTCCTGGAGGAGGCCGGTCTTCTGGACGACGCCGTCGAGGTTCTCTTTACCGGCCACGACCGGGGCATCGACCAGGAGGTCGAGCAGAGCTATGAGCGGAGCCTTACGCTCGAGGACGCCCTGCGCGAGGAGGTGATCCTCGCCTACGAGATGAACGGCCAGCCGCTACCTCTCCAGCACGGCTTCCCCCTGAGGCTCGTCGTACCGGACTGGTACGGGATGGCGTCAGTGAAGTGGCTAAAGGAGATCAAGGCGATAAGCGAACCGTTCGAAGGCGTCCAACAGACCGTCCTGTACCATTACCGGCAATCCGAAGAAGAATCCGGCACGCCGGTGACCCGCCAGAACCCGCGCGCGCTGATGGTGCCACCGGGGATGCCCGAGTACCTGTCCCGCAAGCGGCACCTGTCAGCCGGACGGACGCTAGTGGAGGGCCGCGCATGGTCCGGCTTCGGCCCCGTCGAGCGGGTGGAGTTCAGCGCAGACGGCGGGTACACCTGGGACGATGCCGAGCTCGACGAGCCGGCCGGGCGCTACGCCTGGGTTCGGTGGTCCCACGAATGGGATGCGCGAGAGCCCGGCGAGTACGAGCTGTGCGCCCGCGCCACGGACGCGGCCGGGAAGACGCAGCCGCTCGACAACGATGAAGTCTGGAACCAGGGCGGCTACGGCATAAACGGTGTCCAGCGCGTCTCCGTGTCGGTCGGCTAACGCTCGGGAGAAGATATATGGCCCACGAGAGGGAGAGCAGAGAGGACGTAAAGCAGGCGCTCACCGACCTGGGGTGGGAGGTCCAGCCCGACGAAGAAAATGACGCCGAGATCTTGGGCGGCCACGGCAAGTATCATCTGATGGTCAGCTTCGAGGACGGAGAACCCGTCTCCGTCACCATCTCCTACGTCGGCAAGGGAGGCGGTATCCTCAGCATGAAATGGTCGGGCGTGGCGCGCCTGCCTACCCCCAGGAGCGTCGTCAGGGTGCTCTCCAAAGACGCTTAGCAGCGCGCCGGGTATTGGGCGCGTCACCACCTGTGTCATGTCTCAAGAGAGGGGGCGGCTTCCAGTGGAAACCGCCCCTCTCTCAGTGGCTCAGCCGGGTAGTTGTGGTTCGTCTTCCTCTTCCGGGAGATCGTAACCGAGTATTTCGGCCCCGTCTTCGGGGTTGGCGAACAACATCACCTTATCGTCGAGCTTCGCCATCCGCCCGTAGTGGGTGGATGTCTCGACCT
>JACCSM010000280.1 GCA_013698525.1 Rubrobacteraceae bacterium | reverse complement strand
GCGCAAGCTCGCCTGGCGTATCGGCGAGGTCGTCGAGACCAGCCCAGACACGCCGCGAACGAAGAGCCTGTTCCTGGAGATACCGGGCTGGGAGGGGCACAGAGCGGGCCAGCACGTCGATGTCAGGCTCACCGCCGAGGACGGCTACCAGGCCCAGCGCAGCTACTCCATAGCCTCGGCGCCAGAGAACGGCAGGGTCGAGCTGCTCGTCGAACGTCTGGACGATGGCGAGGTCTCGCCCTACCTGACCGATGAGATCAGGGTCGGAGACGGGCTGGAGTTGCGGGGACCCATCGGAGGCTGGTTCGCCTGGGAGGCCAGGGAGGGCGGACACTTGCTCCTCGTCGCTGGAGGATCAGGCATAGCGCCGCTCATGGCGATGATCCGACACCGTAAAGCGGCGGGCAACGCTACCTCGGTCCGCCTGCTCTACTCTTCGAGATCCTACGAAGAAATCATCTTCCGCGAAGAGCTCGAAGCGCTCGCCGCCGAGGATACATCGCTGGAGATAATCCATACGCTCACCCGCTCGGCACCGCCGGAATGGGAAGGCTACCACCGCAGGATCGACGCGGAGATGCTGGCCGAAATCTCCCCGGCCGCCGAAGAAGGGCCCCTCGCCTTCGTGTGCGGTCCTACACTGCTGGTCGAGACGGTCGCGACGGATCTCGTCGGTCTCGGCCACGAGCCCGCACGCGTCAAGACCGAACGCTTCGGACCGACTGGAGGATAGCGATGGACGAACACAGACTCGACGGGAACGCTGCCGGGGGCATCCTGGGGGAGGTCTTCACCTTCGAGATGACCACCACCAGGGCCGCCTGCGCCCACTGTGGCGCCACTGGGCCACTTGGATCTTCGATGGCTTACGTGAGCGAGATAGGTACTGTGGTGCGCTGCGCCGCGTGCGACGGCGTCCTCATCCGGGTCGTCCGCCAGGATGACGGACCGCAACGTTATTGGTTGGATCTCAAGGGCGTAGAGTACCTGCAGTTCCGAGAGCGACTGTAACCAGCACTTCAGCATTTCAGCTGGTCAGCTTGTTGTTTTCGCTGAGCGCTGATGGCTCGTAGTCGAATGAGTGTAGCGCCTGCTGCCATGGATTCCCGCTTTCGCGGGAATGACGGATGCGGGGCCGCGGCAATGACGGAGCTCTAGTGCCGGGAGACGACGGACGCTCGTCATGCCGGGAGCAATGGAGTAGGAATTGGGCACGGGCAGGTCCTACACCGCGGACGTGCCCTTGGGGATTCCGTATGATTCGTTATTCAGAGTGTAGGTCTTTGAGGAAATGTGCCGGGTCGGCGGTGGCCATGGATAGCCATTCCGCGTCCGCAGCTTTCCGCTTCTGAACAGGCTCCGTTACCTCTTCAGGCGTTGTACGATCCTGCCCGTCCCAAGGTCCGACCTGCTGTATGCTACCGTCCGTTCTGCGATTCTGTGGGCCGTTAGGCATGGTCTCCTCCTCTCTTGAGGGGAGCCGGGAACCCCAACTCCCCTGCTGCCTGTAACCTGAAGCCTACTTCCTACTTCACGAACTGTTCGTTCTGGGTCGAGCCGGGGAGGCCTGTGATCGGGCTCTCCGGGCTGTCGAACTGGGCCTCTTCTGTGGAGCCTGTGAGGGCCGTGGTTGAGGCGGCGCCGCCGGCGACTATCTGGGCGACCTCGTCGAAGTAGCCTGCGCCAACCTCGCGCTGGTGTTTGGTGGCCGTGTAGCCGTGCTCCTCGGCGGCGAATTCGGCCTGCTGCAGGTCGGAGTAGGCGTCCATGCCACGTTCCCTGTAGTTGCGGGCGAGATCGAACATGGAGTAGTTCAGTGCGTGGAAGCCGGCGAGGGTGACGAACTGGAAGCGGTAGCCCATGGCCCCGATCTCCTCCTGGAAACGTGAGATCTCCTCCTCAGAGAGCTTCTTCTTCCAGTTGAAGGAAGGCGAGCAGTTGTACGCGAGCAGCTTGCCTGGGAACTTCTCGTGGATCGCCTCGGCGAAGCGCTGTGCCTGCTCGAGGTTAGGCTCAGAGGTCTCGCACCACACTACGTCAGCGTACGGCGCGTATGAGAGGCCGCGGGATATCGCCTGATCTATCCCCGCGTTGACCCCGTAGAAGCCCTCCATGGTCCGCTCGCCGGTCAGGAACTCGTGGTCCGAGGGGTCAACGTCGCTGGTGATGAGGCTTGCTGCGTCTGCGTCGGTCCTCGCGATAATGACGGTCGGAACACCCATGACATCAGCCGCGAGCCTGGCGGAGACGAGGTTCCTGACGGCCTGGGAAGTCGGGATGAGGACTTTGCCGCCCATGTGCCCGCACTTCTTCTCGGAGGCGAGTTGGTCCTCGAAGTGGACGCCTGCGGCGCCGGCTTCGATCATGGCCTTCATCAACTCGAAGACGTTGAGCGCGCCACCGAAACCGGCCTCGGCGTCGGCGACTATCGGGGCGAACCAGTGGATGCCGTTC
>JACCSM010000277.1 GCA_013698525.1 Rubrobacteraceae bacterium | reverse complement strand
GGGCGCCGATACTCGGCCTCGTCGCGGACAACGCCGGTCTCTCCTTCACCATGCTCGTTATAGCCGCCTTGCCTGTGCCCGGGCTCCTCCTCGCCCTGACCCTGCCTCGCGGAAATTGGGGCGGTTCCCGAACCGCCCCTACAAGCAAACCGTGAAGGAAGAACCTCACGGATTCGTGTTGCCAAACACATTGCTTCTCCGCGGGTCGAGTACCATATCGCCGATGAGAGCGGCGTTCAGAGAAGGTCATCCGCGAGGGTGAGCGTGTTCCATAGTATCGGCGTATTCGCCTACCGCTTCAGGTGGGCCATATTGGTGATCTGGGGCTTGCTCCTGATCTCGAGCTCGTTCTTCGCCCCCGGGCTCTCGGGGAAGCTGAAGGGCGGTGGGTTCGACGGGGCGAACTCGGAAGCGGAGAGGGTGCAGGACCTGATGTCGGGTGAGTTCGGCCTCTCGCCGGCGACCTTGACGGTGGTCTTTACCGGCGAGGGAATCCCCGCCCGCAGCGAAGAGTTCCAGAAGGCCCAGGAGAACGCGCTCGCGGGCGTACGCAAGCTGGACAACGTACGCCAGGTCGCCTCCTACGCCGGCTCCAATGACCCTCGCTTTATCTCAGAGGATGGTAAGAAGTCCTACGCGGTGGTCACCTCCGATGTCTCTATCGACGCGACGCGCAATGTGGTCGAGGCGGTGAGGAGCAAGGTCCGTTCCGACGAGCTCGAGACCTACGTAACCGGGGCGCCGGCCGTCTACCAGGACCTCGAGGAGGCCAGCAACGAGGACGTAAAGGATGCCGAGAAATACGCGTTCCCGTTCGCCGTGATCATACTGATCTTCGCCTTCGGCACGCTCGTCGCCGCAGGTGTGCCCGTTCTGATCGGGGGTGCGAGCGTGTTGACGGCGCTCGCCACACTCTACTTCGTCACCGGCTTCTACGACATGTCCGTTTTCACGCTGACGCTCTCTACGATGCTGGGTCTCGGGCTCGGGATAGACTACGCGCTGTTCTTCGTTAGCCGTTTCAGGGAGGAACTGGAAGCCTACCCGACCGCTGAGGCGGTGCCGCGCACGGTGGCGACCGCGGGACGGTCCATCTTCTTCTCGGGGACGGCCGTCCTGATCGGGCTCTCCGGCCTGCTCTTCTTTCCCTTCATGTTCATGCGTTCGATCGGGGTGGCCGGAGTCGTCGTCGTCTTTGTCTCCGTCCTGGCGGCACTAACGCTTCTCCCCGCCCTCCTCGGTGTTCTCGGACCGAGGATCAACAGGTTCGCCATCCGGCGCCGCAGGGACGGCGCGGGTACGGCGTTCTGGAGCCGAAGCGCCGAGGTCGTGATGCGCCGTCCTCTCGCCGTGATCCTGCTCGCCGCCGCGATCCTCGGCATCCTGCTCTACCCTGTCGGGCACATGAAGGTCGGCATCCCTGAGGCGACGGTCTTGCCGCAGAAGTACGAGTCCCGCGCCGGAGATGACATCCTGAAGAGGAACTTCGACTACTCTGCGCTCAACCCGATGGAGATCGTCGCCACCTTCGAGCACGACCCGCTCAGCGCCCGCGGTCTCTCCGACACGAGAGTGCTGGGCGAGAGGATCGGCGGCGCCGACGGAGTCTCCCGCGTCGAGAGCGTCTACACCATCGGAGAAGCGGCGGCGGAGGACTACGCGGGGCGTGTCGCCGAAGCCCGCGAGCAGGCGCGGGAGGAGGCAGCAGGAAGGGTAGACGGGCTCGTGCGGCGGCAGATCGAAGAGCAGACGCTGACCGAGACGAACAGAGTCGTGAACGAGCAACTCTCCGAGATAAAGGCTACCTACGGCACCGTCCCGCCTGGGACCGAGGAACGGCTGCGGACGGATATCCGGCCGCGGGTGGAGCGCGAGGTGCGCGCCTCGGAGGGACGAATAAGGGATGAGGTCGAGCGCCGCCTGGCAGAAGAAGTGGACCGCAAGGTGCCCGATTTGCCTGAGGGGATCTCGGCCGACGGTAAGGTTACGCCGGAAGGCGTTGCGAACTTCTTGGAGCTGCCGGCGGCCAGGCAGTCAGAGGACCTGCAGAATACTCTGGATACCTACGTGGCGGGAGATAGAACTCTGCTACGGGGTGTGACCGAGGCGAATCCGTACACGCAGGACGCTTACGGTGCGGTCGATGCCGTGCGTGCCGCCGAGGCGCCGGATGGAACGAGCTTCCTCGTCGGCGGACTCTCCGCCGGCCAGAAAGACTTTATATCCAGCCTCTACGGCAAGGCGCCCTTCGCCGCCGCCTTCGTCATCGGGGTGACGTACCTGGTACTGCTGATCACCTTCCGCTCCGTTTTCATCCCGCTGAAGGCTGTCATCGTAAACATCCTGAGCCTCACGGCCAGCTTCGGGGCTATGGTCTTCGTCTTCCAGGATGGCAACCTCTCAGGTCTCCTCAACTTCACCCCTCTAGGCTTCGTCGACGCGACGCTCCCTATCCTGATGTTCTGCACTATCTTCGGCGTCTCGATGGACTACGAGGTCTTCTTGCTCTCCCGCATCAGGGAGGCCTACGAGAACGGCGACTCGAATGCCGCGAGCGTCTCCAAGGGCCTGGTGGCCACAGCAGGTATCATCACCTCGGCGGCCGCGATCATCATCGTGGTCACAGGGGCCTTCGCCTTCACGGGGATCATCCTGACCAAAGCCGTCGGTCTCGGCCTCGCCGTAGCCGTGTTCGTCGACGCGACGATCATCCGTATCCTCCTCGTCCCAGCCACCATGCGCATCCTGGGTGACTGGAACTGGTGGCCAGGAGGACGCAAGGTCACCTTCGGGGCCGACCCGAAAACGCCCTCCAGGGACTGATCTCCGGACAAACGAATCCGCGAGACCTCTCGAACGCGATGAGATAAGATCGATTCTTGATCTTGCTGTGTGATAGGGATAGACTTTGGCTGATGTTGGATTTCGAGCGGATACTCAAGGACAGGGGCTACCGCCTAACCAACCAGCGGCGGATCATCGTGCACGAGTTGGAGGGGGAGCGGCATCTTTCGGCGGAGGAGATCTACGACCGGGTCAAGGGCGGGCATCCCGACCTTGGCCTCTCCACGGTGTACCGTACGCTCGATCTTCTGACCGAGCTCGGCATCGTGCGCAAGGATGACTTCGGCGAGGGTTACTCCCGCTACGAGCTTACGACCGAGCGTGTGCACCACCACGCCCGCTGCAGCGAGTGCGGCGCTGTGATCGAGTTCAACGAGGAGCTGATGGAGTATCTGGTGCTGCAGGTAGAGCGGGAGACCGGTTTCGTCACGGACTGGCACGAGATCACACTCCACGGCCGCTGCGCGAATTGCTCGGGGTGAGCGATGTGTAGCCTCGATTCTTATGTGGGCGGTTCGCGAACTGCCCCTACGAGCATACCGCTCTAGACTTCGAACGTCAGACCGTCTTCGGCCAGGATCACCTCTCCATCGAATCCGCGGCTGACCTCGGAGACGAGGTCTAGGGTGTCCGCTGCCGGATAGATGTGGGTGAGTACGACACGTCTTACGCCTGCCTCGCCCGCGATGCGTGCTGCGCTCGAGGGCGTAAGGTGGCCGGCAACTGGGGCTTCGTCGGGGAAGGAACACTCGATCAGGAGTGTATCGGCGCCACGCGCAAGCTCGACGACGGACTCGCTGTATTCGGTGTCGCCCGTGTAAACGAACGCGCCGCCTTCGGCATCCAGCCTGTAGGCGATGCTCTCGCTGCGGTGCTCCGCCGGGCCCCACGAGAGCCGGCAGCCTGAGAGGTCGATGGGGGATGGACACTCGTGGGGCAGCTCGGAGACTAGCGTGTCGTAGTCGCCGGCCATCCACTCTCCCCAGACCTCCATCAAGGAGCCCCAGAACCGGAGGAAAGGCTCTGGGCCGGTTACGTATAGGGGCAGGGTACGTTTCTCGGGTGCGCCATAGTTCATCGCGAAGAGGAGGGGAACGACATCTACCGTATGGTCTGGATGGAGGTGTGTAAAGAAGATGCGGTCTACCGCCAGAGGGTCCAGGCCTGATCGGAGCATGCCGCGGACCGCGCCAGAGCCTAGGTCGAAGACGAGCGTCTGCCCACCAGCGCGCACCACGACGCAGCTCTGGCGCCTCTCGAGGCGTGGAACTACGGTGCCTGATCCTACGACGGTGATCTCGATGATCGCTCCCTTCGGTCGCGCAGCATTTCAGCTAGTCAGCATTTCAGCGTGTTGACTCGGTTCTCCGGGTGCCAGCGCCACGGCCTTCAAGTAGCTGCTCTGGTGCATCACGTCTGCTTGCTGTCACGGGGCATGCTGGCTGTCGACGGTTCGGTGCTTTGGAATGTCCATGCTAGTCCGGCGATGCCGAGCAGGGCGCCACCGACGACGTCCGAGGGCCAGTGTGTACCGAGGTAGACCCTGCTTGCGGCCGATGCGGCGAGGAAGATCAAGAGCGCGACCCTGCCAGGCTTGCTTGGCCACAGTATGTAGATGGCTCCGAGCAGGAGGACCGCGCGTAGCATGTGCCCGCTGGGGAAGGGGTAGGGAGGACTCACGTCGAGCAACGATGGGTCCGGTGCTCGCATAGCATCCTCGGATACGGGTGGCTGCGGCACCACCGTCTTTGCTGCGAGCTCGACAAGCCCTGTAAAAAGAATCGCGACGAGGAGCCTCAGGGCGAGGCTCCCCCTTCCTTGCACCAGTAGACCGGCGGAGAGCGCGATCGCGGCGACGGCGACGAACTCGACCCCACCCACGAGGGAGGTTATCAGCCCTACCACATCAAGGACCCCTGAATCCGTACTCATGGCCAGGTCGAGTACCAGCACGTCGAAGCGGCGGAACAACCCTGCGCCGGCCGCCGCCGAGCAGACAAGGAAAGCCGCTGTCGAGAGCAGCAGGATCAGCCTGTTGTCGCCCCTCACGCCCTCACAGACTATCAAAGCAGGTACACGACGCGCCGGGCCCTGGAGCCCGGCGCTGTTGAGTTCCGCAAAACCAAAAGCTGACTAGCTGAAATGCTTGCAAGGAGGTTGGACCTCCTTGCAAGCTGCTCTACGCTACGGCGTCGCGCAGGACGCGGCCGTACTCTCCGCCTTTCAGGATACGTTCAGCCTCCCTCTGGAGCTGCCTGACCCGTTCGCGCGAGATATCGAGCTCGTCGCCGAGTTCGGCGAGGGTGGCAGGCTCGCGGTCATCGAGGCCGTAGCGCCTGACGAGCACGTAGCGCGCCCTACCGGGGAGACGTTCGATCGCCTCCTTCAGATGCTCGGTCTCCATCTCACGCATCACGGTATCAGGAGTATCGGAGACCTTATCGTCCTCGATGAAGTCACCGAGCTGTGAAGCCGTCTCCTCGCTGGACACCGGCTGATCGAGGCTCGTCGCATCAGGCATGGCACGCATCGTGAGGCGCACCTCGTCGGGGTCCCAGTCCAGGCGCCTGGCGACCTCGTCCTCAGTCGGCTCGCGTTCGATCTCCAGAGCAAGCTCGCTCATGGCGCGGCTGACCTTCCTGATCTTCTCCGTCATGTGCACGGGGACGCGGATGGTACGGCCCTTGTCGGCTACTGCGCGCTGCACGGCCTGTCTTATCCACCACGTGGCGTAAGTGGAGAACCTGAAGCCCCGATCGGGGTCGAACTTCTCGACGGCCTTCATCAATCCTATGTTGCCCTCCTGGATCAGGTCCTCGAAGGGCAGCCCGTAGCCCCTGTACTTTTTGGCGACGCTCACGACCAGCCTGAGGTTCTTCTCGATCAGCCTCTGCCTAGCCCGCCTGTCGCCGGCCTTGGCCCTCAAGCTGAGGTCTATCTCCTCTTTGTGCGTAAGGAGATTGCCCTGCCCGATATGCGCGAGGTACTTGGCGAGGAGCTCGGGGGTCTCCGATTCCCGCTCGATCTTCTGATTTTCCTTCCGTTTCTCGAAATTGGCTTTCAAAATACCCTCCTCACTACAAACCTATCTTACCGGAAATCAGTTTTAGAAACTACTATTGATTCTACCGCGAGGTTTAATTCCCTAAACCTCTGGAGGCTTCCCTCCGCACCGGACCTCATCACCACTTGTCACTACACAGATACATACGTATGTCGACACGAAATAGTTGCATGGGACCCGCCTCATCGTCGTGTTGGCGGTGCCTTGCGGCGGGCGCGGTTATACTTGGGCTCATGGAGAATACCTCCCGCATTCCGGACCGCATAAACGAGGACGTTGCCGGCATTGTGGCCTGCTGGCAGGCGAGCAGGCGTGGAGACAACGAGGACGGGGTCTACGACCGCATGCTCGCCGGTATGGAGGAGTTGGTCTCGGTGTTCGTCGGCTTTTTGCGCAGTATGGAGACGGTCGACACTTTCAGCCGTGGTGGTGCGACCAGGGCTATGGTCCACAGGATCGCCGAGCACCAGCACGATCTGGGCAGGGACGCGGTCGGGGTCATAGAGGACTTCAGTGTCCTGCGACGGTGCATCTGGCGCTCGGTCGAGGCCGGTGTCGACCTCGGCGGGCTCCACGGGGGAGAGGTCTCAGGGTTTTTCGCCAAGCTGATGCAGGCTTCGGACTGGCTAACCGAGTCCGGGCTGGAGGCCTTCGACGCCATCGTGCGGCGCGAGATGGAGCAGGCTCTCGGGAGGGCCGCAGCCACCGACCTGGTAACCGGGCTTCCTGACAGAGACCAGCTCAACCGGCTGCTTCTGCCACGGGCGATCGATTCGCACGACCGGTTGTCCGTGGCAGTCTTCGACGTCGCCGACTTTACTGAGACCGTCGCGGCGGGGAAGGTCAAACGCGCCAGGAAGGTACTGCGCACGCTCGCCGAGGCCGTGCAGGAGTCCTCGCCTGAGGGGTCTGTGTTCGCCCGCTTCGGGGACGACGAGGTCTGCGTGATCCTGCCCGGCGAGAGCGGTGAAGGTGGCTACCGGTTGGCGGAGCGGGTGCTCAGGCGTCTGGCAGAGGACATGGCAGACTTCGAGGTGGACGTCGGTGTCGCCGAGTATCCGGCGCACGGTACAGGCGCGGGGGAGTTGATGGAGGAGACCCTCAAGGCGCTCAACATGGCCAAACGCGTCGGCGGCAGCGGCATCGTGGTAGCCCGCTAGGTAGCCCGGAGGTAACTGTGATCGCGATCTTCAACAGCCTGCCCGTCAAAGAAGGAGCCGCCGATGAGATCGTGGACCGCTTCGCCGAAAGCCGCGGACACGTACAGGGGTTCCCAGGGTTCGTCTCCATGGAAGTCCTGAAGTCCGACGCAGAAGACGAGGTGCTCGTCGTTACGCGCTGGCGGGACCGGGAATCCTTCGAGGCTTGGGTTCACAGCGATGAATTCTCGAAAGCGCACGGGCGTAGTGGAGCGGGAGTGCTGCTAACGGGCCACCCCAAGATGACTTCCTACCTGGTCGCGGTCGAGCGTGCTCCGGAGGTTTCGGAGCCGGGTTGAGGATCAGGCCAGGCTCGAAGAGACCTGATGTGGCGGCTTTCCAGCCGGTTCGTACTCACCCTTCCCGAGGATGGCGAAGGTGAAGGCGAACAAGAGGATCAGCAACAGGATCAGGATTCCGAACGCCAGCCGCTCCCGCACCTCGTCTCCTCTCTCGAATGCGAACGTCCGCGCCATTCTAACCCAATCGGCAAGGCCCGTCCTGCGGAATGCACTCGTGCTCGCCCGTGCGTAATGTACAATGTAGCAATGTGTAGCACGCTCAGCCCCGAGGTTCGTGAGGATCGGTTTGGTCTTGGGGCGGAATTCCAGCGAGGGGATGGACGTGGCCGTTGATACTTCCCTGACCGAGTACACGAAGTTGCAGGAGCAGGAGTGCCAGTCGCTCTTGCAGCTTCTCGGCGAGATGGGCATCGCCACGGCCGAGAGGGTCTACGGACCAGGGGACGCCATCTACAACCAGGGCGAGTACGGTGACGCCCTTTATGTGCTGACCTCGGGCGTGCTGAAGCTCTTCAGGCCCTACTCAGGCAGCAAAGAAGCGACGTTACGCCTGCTCAAGCCCTGGGATATCTTCGGCCATTTGGCCTTCGCCGGGGAGACCAGGCAGCGCGCTTACGCTGAGGCCGTTACGGAGTGCAGGGTGACGAAGGTCCCCAAGATCTTCGTCGAACGCGCCGTCCGTCAGGAACCGCGGGCCGCCTTCAAGCTGATGACCCTTCTGGAGTTGCGTCTCGTGCAGTATGAGGAGCTTGTCAAGTGTCTGTTGCCCCGCGAGACCGAAGTGCGGCTCGCCAACCTGCTGCCGCTGCTGGCGCAGAAGTTCGGCCAGAGCAGGGACGGCCTCGTAACCATAGACCTTCGCCTAACCCACCAGGACCTCGCCGCCATGGTCGCCTCCACCAGGGAGTCAGTCACCAAGGTCCTCAACGAGATGCGTAACCGCGACCTGATCGATGTGGATGCCGGCCGTATCACCCTCAAAGATACCCGCACCCTGGCAAGACTTAGCCGCGATTAGCTTGTCAGCATTTCAGCACGCTCCGGCTTCGCCTCCGCTTGTCAGCACGCCCCCCCGGCTTCGCCGGACGGCTAGTCGGCATTTCAGCCGGCCAGCTACGTATCGTGTGGTGAGAGGCTCGTGCGCTCGAGAGAATGCCAGAGGAGCAGCGACTCATTGAGAGACTTCTCGAACCACACGACCTGACACGCTGAAGTGCTGACTAGCTGAATTGGAGGGCGTTTGCTCGAGCTTATCGAAGCTGTAATCCTCGGGGTGGTGCAGGGTCTCACGGAGTTCCTGCCCGTCTCCAGCTCGGGACACCTCCTGCTCGGGCAGTATTTCCTCGGGCTCGATCAGGACCGATTCGGACTCTCCTTCGACGTGGCGTTGCACATGGGCACCCTCGTCGCCGTCGTCTCCTATTTCTGGCGGGATCTCATCAGGATGGCGTTAGCTTTCTTACGGTCGTTCGGGCACAGGGACCTCGTCAACGACGCCGACCAGCGGCTCGCTTACCTCGTGATCGCATCCACCGTACCCGCAGCCTTGATCGGGTTTCTATTCGAGGGTTTCTTCGAGAACACGGTCCGCTCGCCGTGGGTGGTGGTCATCAACTTCGTTCTTGTAGGCGTACTGTTCCTCGTCGCCGAAGCCGCAGGCAGCCGCAGCCGGCAGGCCTCCAAGCTCGGATTCGGCGAGGCCGTCGGGATCGGGCTCGCCCAGGCGACCGCGCTCGTGCCCGGCGTCTCGCGTTCGGGGGCCACGATCACACTCGGCCTCTTTCTGGGACTCAGGCGCGAGGAGGCGGCCAGGTTCTCGTTCCTGATGAGCGTTCCTATCATCGCCGGCGCCGGCGGCTTGGAGCTTGCGGAGGTGATCGCCTCCGGCATGAGCACGCACGAGTCGGTGCTCTTCGCAACGGGCTTCGTCACCTCGGCGTTGGTGGGGTACTTCACGATAAGGTTCTTGCTCGACTACCTTACGCGACATAGCCTGCGCGCTTTCGCCTACTACCGCTTTGCCGTCGCGGCCGTCGTCGCCGTATTGCTAGTCGTATTCTGAAGCGATTCGCTTTGGGTCAATACCTCTGCGAATCGCGCATGCGGCCACGAGCGAAAACAAGAAGCTGACAAACTGAAGTGCTGACAAGCTGAAATGCTTGCAGAGAGGTCCAAACCTCTTTGCATAAACAGCGCTACTTTGACACCGAGGTCCCACTTCTGGTACTTTGATCCATCATGCACCACGCGGCCTTTGCACTGCAGCGATTTACCCGGGAGGGGCGCTCCCTTTCCTGACGCGCGGCTGCGCTCCTCCTGATCAGCATCCCAACAACATTTCGACAGGAGATCACTCACGTCATGACTCAGTCCAACTTACCAGATAGAGAAGATACTCGTCTCGCTGAATCCGGAGAGGCGCCGCAGAGCGAGATGGAGGCATTGCGCCAGGGGATAGACTCGGTGGACGAGGAGATCGTGCGCCTGCTCGACAGGCGTGCCTGGCTGGCGCGGAGGATAGGTGAGATCAAACACCAGGGAGGGCTTGCGGCCTACGCCCCTGCTAGAGAGCGGGCCGTCCTCGACAGGGTCGTAGCGCTGGGCGAGGGAGAGTTCCCCAGGCGTGGACTCCAGGCCGTGTTCCGCGAGATCATCTCATCCTCCATCTCGCTCGAGGCCCGCCTCAAGGTCGCTTACCTCGGGCCTGAGGCGACGTTCACGCATGAGGCCGCCCTGCGCTCGTTCGGGACGAGCATCGAGCTCGAGCCCCAGACCACGGTCGCCGAGGTATTCGCGAGGGTCGAGCGCGGGGAGGTCGAGCATGGCGTCGTGCCCGTCGAGAACTCGATGGAGGGGGCCGTGGCCCACACCCTGGACGAGCTGATGAACAGCCCTCTGAAGATATGCGGGGAGGTTTACCTGCCCGTCTCCCAGAACTTGATCTCCAGAGAACAGTCAATGGAGAGGGTAAGCTTGGTGTGCTCGCACCCGATGGCCCTGGCCCAGGCCGCGAGCTGGCTCAGGCGCGAGCTTCCGGGAGCACGCCTGGATGAGGTGGATTCAACGGCGGAGGCGGCCCGCCGCGCGGCTGTCGAGCCAGGGGTGGCCGCAATAGGTAGCGTTCTGGCGGCTGGCGCCCACAGTCTGACGGTCCTGGCGCGCAACATACAGGACGCTCGCGCGAACACGACACGCTTTATCGTGCTCGGGCGCACGTGGTCCGCGCGTACCGGCAAGGACAAGACCAGCGTCGTATTCTCCGTCAAGGACCGCCCAGGGGTTCTCAAGGACGCACTCTCGGCTTTCGCTGAGGAGGGTATCAACCTCACCCGCATCGAGAGCCGCCCGAGCCGCAAGCGTGCCTGGACCTACGTCTTCTTCGCGGACTTCCTAGGACACCCTGAGGAGGATAGGGTGAAGCGGGCCCTCGAAGCTCTCGAGGAGCACTGCCCTTACGTAGGCCTGATCGGAGCCTACCCCGCAGTCTCTCCTGAAGTAGCCTGACGGCCCGAGACGGCGTGGACTTCAAGACCGCCGCGCGGGAGGTCCTCGAGGAGGTCGGCCATCCGCTCCACTACACGGATATAACGGAGATAGCGCTGCAGTCAGGCTACCTGCAGAGCGCAGGCCGTACGCCCCAGAACACGATGAGGGCGAGGCTCTCCGTGGACGTCAGGGACAATCCGGATACGCTATTCGTTCAGGTCGCACCCGGCGTCTACGGACTGAGGCAAGCGTCTTGACGCACAGGGAGATGCTATATTGCGAGAACGATTCTTTAAGAGCCGAGGAGAGATCATGGTCGAGTTAGCGGATAGGCTCAGCGAGGCGGCCTGGAAGATCAGGAACCTAGAGGACTACGACAGGCGGCTCGAGAGGGCGGCGCAAAGGTTCGACGAGATCTCCAGGGAGCGCCCTGAACCCGCGCTGATAGTCTATGAGACCGCTCTCAAGAAGAGCGGACGTAGTGAGGATGAGATCCGCGGCATGGTCCGCGAGTTCCGCGAGACGTTCGAGGATGAGGAAGAGCCACTGACCATCCCCCGTGCGAGCGCCATCATGAGCGTCGAGGGCGACGGCTGGTTCTTCGGGGACGAGAATCTCCGCGTACTTACGGGAAGGCTGCTCGGGCAGTTCCAGCACAGGGTGGCTCAGTACAACTACGTGGAAGAGCGTGAGGTCGCAAGACGCTGGGCCGATGGCTACGATACACGCCTCTTCGTAAGGCGGCGCATCCACGAGACCGAGCCTGTGATCGGCGTGGTTGGTGGCCTTGACCTTACGCTTTTCCAGTACCTTCGCGTGGCGGCCGGCGGCAATACCCTCGTGCCTACCGAGAACGTCTTCAGGGCACTCGGTGCCCTCGGCTACGAGGGGGACGCATACGAGGCACTCGCCCACGCGGAGGGACTCGCCCTGCACCTCGAGCTTCCCGCTCCGATCGTCGGGGAGATGCTCGAGGACCTCGGCCATGAAGGTTTCGACGACTTTCCCGAACCGCCGTCCGAGACCGCAGAGCCTGGGGAGAAAGACGAGGAGGTCGTCCCCTCGGAGGGTGGAGCGGCCGAGGAGAAGCCGAGCCCCGCGGACTAGTCAGCCTGTGGGACGGGCCGCGATGACCCTGGCGTGGGCGACGATGCTTCGACGGCGCGGGACCCGCAGGCATCAGAAGCTCCCCCCTTAAGAACCCTCCCTGCTCGAGGCTGGCCGCGCAAGCACCGTGGGTACCGCGGATGGTGAAGAGACGGGCAGGCCAGTAGGCTCCCGCAAGCCCGGAGAAATGGTAGAATACTTAGAGGTATTACCAACAATAACTCGTCTAGCAACCGCTCAATGCAGCATCTACCAGAACGGGTTCGAAGAAGGAGCAGGCGTTAGCATGGCAGACTCCAGAAAGCGCATAGCGTTGAAGCCTCACATGGACCGTATCAGGGAGTGGGTGGATACGGGCAAGACGGACGACTGGATCGCAGACGCCCTCGGCACCAGCGCCTCCTCGGTACAATCCTTCCGCTCGCGCAACGACATCTACCGGCGTGAACGCGGGCCCCGCGAGCCCGCGAGCGTCTTCGAAGGCGTTCTCGACCACGGCGAACGCGACGGCTGGGGCCTGTGGCTCGACCCCTCCATCGCGGATGATCCGATCTGGAAGGAGTACTGGGCAGGGGTGGAGGCCGTCGTCGTGAAGGTGGCCGAAGATTCTATAGTGCTCGAGGCCGACGGGGGAGAGGCGAGGTCTGCAGACGACTCCGCGACATCTGTGGCTACCCTCGACGGAACGTCCGATGACGAGACGTCCGGGATGCCACGCGAGCGGGGGCGCGTCAAGTGGTTCGACGCGGAGAAAGGTTACGGTTTCCTGGTACGACCCACGGGCGATGATCTCTTCGTCCATCATTCTGAAGTACAGGGTGACCCTTCGGAACTCGCTCCCAGCGGAGAAGTAGAGTACGAAGTCGGTCGTAACGACCGGGGCCCGAACGCACGAAGCGTCCGGACTCTAGGCTAGAGTAGGGGCGGTCGCGAACCGCCCTACAAGCAAACCATGGCGTCATTTGTCAGACTTCAGGATTTCTCTGGGACCGCAAGGCGATGTGTACCACCTTGATGGTTCGACCGATCTGAAAGGTGCTGTTGGCCCCAGGGCCTGCATTATTCTACGGTAGAAGAGCCTGGATCTTCGGCGAGATGCGCCGTCGAGGCCACCTCGAGCAGGCGCGGCCCTGTGTTGTTCCATTGCATGCGTGTGATCGAAGCGTTGGCCGCCCGCTGCGTGCCAGGCAGTATCTCAGGCCCGAAGAGTTTCACGAGAAACGCCCGCATCACTCCCCCGTGCGAGACGACGACGATGCGCGAGCCGTCGGGGTGGAGGGCGCGGATGGACGAGATGGCCTCTTCGAACCTCGCGATGACCTCCTCGTCTGTCTCTGCGCCGACAAGCTCCCAGCGTTCCTCCTCAGGTATCGCGAGGAACTTCTTTGCCAGGTCGGGGTTTTGTTGCTCCTGCTCGACCCAAGTGAGGCCTTCGAGGATGCCTCCGCGCCTCTCGCTCAGACCGTCGAAAGGGACGACCTCCCCTGTGAATCCGGTACGGTCGCGGATAATCTCTGCGGTCTCGAAAGCGCGAGAGAGCGGGCTGGAGTAGAGGCCTTCGAACGGCTCGCCGGAGAGGCTGCGTCCCGCAAGGCTTGCCTGGACCCTGCCCCTCCCCGAGAGCGGAAACTCCATCTGGCCCTGCCAGATACCTTTCGCGTTCGCCGTGGACTGTCCGTGACGGACCAGGAGTAACTCTTGTAGTTCCGGCATCGGTTAAGGGTAGTGTATGGAGGCGCTTCCGGCAAATCTTCGCCGATGCTAGAATCTGCGGGTTCGTGGTTCGATGGGGAGGCTTGCCGGGATGATCTGGAGAGACGGAGAAGCGACGCCCGAAGAAGTCGTTGCAGAAGCTTCTGAGGAGCATACGGATCCCATAAAGATCGCGCGCGACGCCGCTCGCCCGGCTACGATCCTCCGGGTGGCCGGAGAGTTGGAAGAGCGGGGGGGCAAGATCCTCGAGCTCTTCAAAGAGATCGAGTCTCCGCTCGGAAGGGTGGTCCTTCCCATTTACCTGCGCCAGGACGAGAGGGATTTCTTCGTCGAGGTCGCGACCGGGCCGTGGGACGACCGAAAGGCGGGCGAGGCACTCGACAAGGCTGCTATTCTGCGGAGTTCGGAGCATGCCGAGGCGGGACTGGAGATACTGAGCGGCTACCCCGTGCCCCCCGAGGTCGAGTACTTCTTCGGCACGTCGCCGGCTGCGCTGCTGCAGCTCGATCTCGCGCGGCTCACACCGGACCGGCCCGAGGTGTGCGCAGGCCTCTTCCGGGAAGTCGGGAGCAACCACTGGGGCGTCGACCTCGACTACGAGCCGGGGTATCTTCCGCTTGTCGAAGAGCTACTCATCGCCGCGCTCGAGGGCGACGAAGCCCAGAACAGCCCGCCGCTCTCCAGCGGGCTCGTGGCCGGGCTTGGATGCTTTCTGGGCGAGACCATCCGCCGCAACGTCAGCCCACCCGGTGTATGGCTCCCAACCGAGAGGTGGGGAGAAGGACCCGTCGTCGAGATAGGGGAAATCGTACTCGACCCCATCGGCAAAGCCAGGGCTTTCCTCGAGTACGGGCCCGAGGAGTCCCTGGCTTTCTACGCCGAGTACGTACTCGAACAATGGGACGGGGGATGAGAAGCCCCCGCGAGGCTCAGGCGTAACGGTTGCGGAGCTCGCGGATTATGCGAGAGGAGTCGACGAGCACCTCGTCGCCGATGGTTAGGATCGGGATCGCCCGCTGTCCCGAGAGCCGGATGACCTCCTCGCGCATGTCCCCGTCGGCGTCGACGGTGTCATAGTCGAGCCCGAGCCGCTCGAGCTCGTTCTTTACCCGTTTGCAGAAAGGGCAGTAGTCGCCCGTGTAAAGCCTTATGCCTGTCTTCTGTAGGGTAGCATCCAAAGCGCACCTCCCGATATTAGATCTGTTCTCTCGAATATATCATACCCGGAGCGGCTGGATCATACGCCGCATCGGACTCCGGGAGCCCGAAAGCGGGCTCTATGTCCGCCTACCGGAGGGCCCCTTCATACTCGCCGGGGTCGTAGATCAGGGGGTAGCTCTCGTCGAGGGTGTCGCTTGCGGTGACCTCACCGACGACCAGGGTGTGGTCGCCCGCGCGGGCCCTGTCTATGACCTTGCAGTCGAGGTAGGCCAGGCAGTCTAGAAGGAAAGGTGAGCCCCCCGGCGTCAGGCCGTAGGGGACGCCCTGAAGCTTGTCGTGGTACTCGCCGCTCGTGTCCGCGAAGTGGGTCGCAACGTCTACCTGATCCTCGCGCAGGACACTAAGGGCGAACGTCTCGCTCTCGAGGGTGATGTCGTGGGTGTAGCGGTCGCTCCTGACGGCGACCGCCAGACATGGCGGACGTTCGGAGGTCTGCATTACCCACGACGCCGTCATAGCGTTGGACTGACGGCCGCGGCGGGTTCCCATCACGTAGACCCCGTGGGTCAGGTGACGCAGCGCCGCCGGTATAGAGTCGCGGTCTTGAAGGTCCCTGTCCAATCCTCTCCTTCCGGTACGGACAGAGGTATTTTATCAGGAGCGGGTATACTGCGGACCATGTCATTCTCCGGACGGCCAGCCTCGTGAACCTGAGCGGTCCCCTGATCTGGCTCGGCATCCTGCAGGCCGTGATCTACCTCCTCTTTATCCGGGCTATAGACCTCTACGAGCGGGAGCCGCTGCGCTACGTGATACCTGTTTTCGTGTGGGGGTTCACCGTGGCTACGACGGTCTCACTGGTCTTCAACACGCTCTTCCAGGTTACGCTCAGCTCCGTGACGAGCGTGAAGACCGCCAGCTTTTTCACCGCGGTCGTTGAGGCGCCCGTGGTCGAGGAGTGCTCCAAGGGGGCCGCTCTGCTCTTGATCTTCTTTATCGCCTACCTCGCGCGCCGCAGAAGCGGGTTGGTCGAGTTCGCCGGTGTGATGGACGGTATCGTCTACGGCTCGGCCGTCGGTTTCGGCTTCGCCATCGCTGAGGACCTGCTCTACGGTCTACAGTTCGGTCCGGAGACGTTCATCGTCCGCAGGATTTTCGGTGG
>JACCSM010000255.1 GCA_013698525.1 Rubrobacteraceae bacterium | reverse complement strand
GGCTCCTTCTCGGGGTTTTGATCTCGGCCGTCTTCGTCTCGGTGCTCAACAGCTCCATGGTCAACGTCGTGGTCCCAGTTATAGGAAGGGACTACGGCGTCACGGAGGCGCAGGTCGGGTGGGTGATCACTGGCTATCTGCTGACCTACGCCGTCGGGATCCCGCTCTATGGGCGCGCTGCGGACGTGTTCAGCATCCGCCGCGCTTTCACGGTCGGTCTCCTTGCGTTCGCCGCGGGGAGCCTCCTGTGCGCGTGGGCGCCGAGCCTCGGCATGCTCGTCCTCGGGCGGATCGTGCAGGGCGCGGGCGGGGCTGCGATACCGGCGCTCGCTGGCGTCTCCGTCGCGAAGATACTCCCTCCCGGCGAGCGGGGGGCGGCCCTCGGACTCATCGTCTCCAGCGTGGGTGTCGGTGCTGCCATAGGCCCCATCGTCGGCGGCGCCGTGGGGGAGCTCGCAGGCTGGCACTATCTGTTCATCGGGACCCTCATCTTGACGGCCGTCCTGATCCCGGCCGCCCTCTACGTCCTCCCTGACGACAGCCCGGAGGACGTGCGCGGCTTCGACCTGCCAGGCGGCATCCTGCTCGGGCTCGCGGCGGGTCTATTCTTATTCGGGATCACACGCGGCCAGGTCTCCGGATTCGGTTCGGTGGGCTCATGGGGGAGCTTCGTCGGCTCAGCCCTGGCAGCGGCCGGCTTTGGGTGGCGCATAAAGAGATCCGCCGAGCCTTTCGTCTCCCCCGGTCTCTTCAAGAACAGGGCGTACGTCGCCGCCGTGGTCGTCGGGTACTTCTGCATGCTCGCCAACGTGTCGGCGCTCGTCTTCGTGCCGCTACTCGTCTCCAAGGTCAACGGACTCTCGCCGGGGCAGGCCGGACTCGTGCTCGCGCCTGGCGCGGTGGCGCTCGCGATCATCTCCCCGCTGGCAGGACGGTGGTCAGACAGGATCGGGGTTCGTCCACTCATTTTCGCCGGGCTGGTGACCATGCTGCTCTCTGTACTCTCCATCTCGACCTTTGGGGCCGGGGCTACGCCCGTGGTCGTCTCGCTCGGCATGCTCGGCGTTGGCGCCGGGTTCGCCCTCGCCAACTCCCCCAACGTCAACGCCGCAGCCTCAGCCCTGGGGCCCGACGAGGTTGGCGCCGGACTGGGGATCTTCAACGGCGCATTCTTCCTCGGCGGAGGGACGGGACCGGCTGCGATCGGAGCGTTCCTCGCAGCCCGCAGGGAGGCGGAGACCGGTGCGCTGAACCCGCTCTACGTACTCGACACCGCCTCGTTCTCCGACGCTTTCCTCGTCCTTGCCCTGGCACTTCTGATCTCACTCGTGGCGGCGCTGGGGCTGAGGAGCACGACCGCAAGGGAGACTACGTGAGCGACTACGGCAGGGATCTCGAGTTCGGCGTGAGCGTGGAGCCTCTCGCAGATTCGCCTGACTGGGCGGCGCGCGTCGCAAAGGCTGCCGACGTGGCGGGGCTTGACCTCGTAGGCATCCAGGACCACCCATACCAGCGGCGCTTTCTAGATACGTGGACGCTCATCTCCACGCTCGTGCCTGTGACCAGACATATCCGCTTCTTCCCCGACGTGGCCAACCTCCCGCTCCGGCCGCCGGTGATGCTCGCGAAGGCGGCGGCCAGCCTCGATGTGCTCTCGGAAGGGAGGGTGGAGATCGGCCTCGGCGCCGGGGCTTTCTGGGATGCAGTAGCCGCCATGGGAGGTCCACGCAGAAGTCCCGGTGAGGCCGTGCGCTCCGTCGAAGAAGCCATAAAGGTCATGCGAATGGTGTGGAGCGACGAGCGTTCGCTGCGCCTCGACGGCGAGTTCTATTCCTTGAAAGGCATGCGGCCTGGTCCCCATCCCGTTCATGACATAGGGATCTGGGTCGGGGCTTACGGGCCGAAGATGCTCGACCTCACCGGGAGGCTCGCGGACGGCTGGGTGCCGTCGCTCGGCTACTCGCCGCCAGAACGGCTCCCCGAGATGAACCGTAGGATCGACGAAGGTGCGGTAAGAGCAGGAAGGGAGCCGCGGGAGATCCGTCGCGCCTACAACGTCTCTGGCCACATCGGAACCGAGGACGAAGGGCCCCTCGATGGCCCACCTTCGAGATGGGTGGAGACGCTCACGGGGTTCGCCCTGGAACACGGTATGGATACGTTCATCTACTGGCCTTCCGGTGACCACGAGCGGCAGGTCGAAGTCTTCGCTGGCGAGGTCGTGCCAGCCATTAGGGAGGCCGTTCGGTCGGGGCGCTCCTGATAGCGGGTTGGGGAAGCCTCGAGGCTTCCGCAACCCGCGCTTGTCAGCACTTCAGCTTCTCAGCTTTTTGTTTGCTGAAATGCCGACTGGTTGAAGTGATTGCAACGTACGGAGTCCCTCTGCTAGGCTGCACGGACCTGTTCTAGCAACACGGCGTACATACAGAAGGAGGGCTTTCATGAGCGAGGGTATTCTGCAGCGGTTATCCGAGGGGGTCGTCCTCGGTGACGGGGGTTATTTGCTCGAGCTGGAGCGCCGGGGCTACGTGCAGGCCGGTCCTTTCGTACCCGAGGCCAGCATCACGCACCCCGAGGCCCTTGCCGGGCTACATCGGGAGTTCGTCGGGGCCGGGGTCGACGTCCTCCAGACGCTCACTTTCTATGCCAGCGAGGACAAGCTGGCGACGGTCGGGCTCGAGGGCAGGGTCGACGACATGAACCGCGAGGCCACCAGGATCGCACGGGGGGTCGCCGGCGAGGCCGAGAGAGAGGTGCTCGTCGCAGGTAACCTGAGCTGCGCATGGGTCTACCAGCCCGAAGATCCCGAGACCCACCGCCGCACCCGCGAGCTCTTCGACCGCCAGCTCGACGTGATGACCGGGGAGGGCGTGGACTTCGTCGTCGCAGAGACCTTCAACTGGCTCGGCGAGGCCATCATCGCCGTCAAAGCCATCAAGGCCACGGGACTCCCCGCGATGGTAACGATGGGCCCTGACAACAATCCCGACTCCTTCGAGGGCTATTCGCCGGGCGAGCAGGCAAAGCGTCTGGCCGATGCGGGCGTAGACATCGTCGGCGCCAACTGCTTTCGCTCTCCACAGTACATGCTCCCGATCATGGAGGAGATGCGCGCCGCCGTCCCCGATACAGTCCACATGGCGGCCCAACCCGTCGCGTTCCATGGGACAGTCGAGCAACCCAACTTCGTCTCGCTCCCGGAGTTCCCGTACGAGCTGGAGAAGATAACCCTTCCCCGCGCCACGATGGGCGAGTTCGCCCTACGGGCCAGCGACCTCGGCTACAACTACATAGGCTCATGCTGTGGTTCAGTAGCGGCCCACGTCAGGGAGATGGCCAGGGCGCTCGGCAAGACGCCCTCCGACGAACGCGAGTGGCGTACGAGCACGGGCAAAGCCCAGTCCGGTTACGAGCTGCACCGTATGAAAAACCAGTAGGGCCGCGAACAACGGCGGCGAGCCCTCTGAGAAGACCCACATGATCCCGTTCGCGAGGCGAGCATAAACGAGACAGGAAAGACGGCGTTCGAGTACATCGTCGTAGGTTGCGGCGGCATAGGGAGCGCCGCCGTGTACTGGCTCTCCCGCGAGGCGGGCACTGAGGTCCTCGGCCTCGAACAGTTTCACCTCGGTCACGACAGGGGCGGCTCGGAAGACCACTCGCGCATCATCCGCCTCTCCTACCACGACCAGGCTTACACCGCCCTAACGCCTCATACCTACGAGGCGTGGTCCGCGGTAGAGGAGGAATCGGGCATACAACTGGTCTTCGCGACAGGCGGCCTCGACCTGGAATCCGTGGAGTACGAGCCCACATACATCAACCACTACGCCGGTGCGATGGCAGCAGCAGGCATCCCTTACGAGGAACTCTCCGCAAACGAGGTAATGAACCGTTTCCCGCAGTTCACCCTCGATGAGAGCGTGCGTGGCGTCTACCAACCAGATGCCGGCCTCGTGGACGCCGGCAAGGCCAACGCAGTACACGTAGCCCTGGCAAGGGCACGAGGCGCGACCGTCCTCGACGAGATGCCGGTGTACGGTGTTAGAGCGGTCGGTGACGGCGTCGAGGTCGAGACGGCAGCAGGCACCTTCTCCGCCAGAAAGCTCGTCGTAGCGGCAGGAGCGTGGACCAACAGGGTGCTCGGTCATCTTGGGTATGGGATCCCCATTACATGCACCCAGGAGCAGGTGACGTACTTTCGGACGCCTCACTTGCGGGAGTTCACGCCTGACCGGTTTCCGGTCTGGATCTGGCACGGCGGCCCGGATTACACTTTCTACGGTCTTCCCGTATACGGTGCGGTAGGCTCCAAAGCCGGCCAGGATACCGGCGGCGACGTCGTGACCGTGGACACCCGCACGTTCGACCCGAACCCACACGTCCTCGCCACCCTGCGCGGCTTTTTGGAGAGATACATCCCCCGCTCGCTCGGACCCGAGCTCTACACCAAGACCTGTCTCTACGACATGCCGCCCGACCGCGAGTTCGTTCTCGGCACCGTGCCAGGGATACCCCAGGTCAGCTTCTTCTGCGGTGCTGGACACGCGTTCAAGTTCGCCGGCCTGGTCGGCAGGATCCTCTGCGAGCTCGTGCTGGAAGGCCGCACGCGCTACCAGATAGAAGCCTTCCGTCCCGA